>JBGVAQ010000426.1:0-3596 GCA_045224775.1 Acutalibacteraceae bacterium
CCTGCTACTATGCTTGAAAACAATCTGTATCCGACCAACCCAAAAATCACAATGAAAGAAAACATAAGAATCAGGTAGTATTTGAGATTTGTTCCAAACTTTTCTCTTAATCCTCTGCGCTTTTTTCGAGTCTTATTCTTAAGCAGCAGATTTTTCCTTTCCTGCTTGCTGACGATAAACAATCCTATGAACAGAATCATACAGGCAAATGAAAATGAAATAAGAAATATTTCTATATTCAATTTTCATCACTCCTTTTCTTGAATATTTCTGTTTCCATGGATACACCGTTTAACTGTAGTTTGGTTATTAGTCTTTGTGGGATATAGCCTGTTGCTTCAAACTGTCCTTTGGGTTTAGAATAAACGAATACATCCTTGAGCATCATATTCCCGTTTTTGTCCTCACTTATATGTGTTATCTTAGTTATCTTTCTGCTGTGATCAGGCATTCTGCTGATTTGTACTATCAGGTCGATACTTTCTTTAAAGAGCAGTTTTTGAGTTGCTTCAGAAAATTCTGCATCTTTGTTCATGGAAAACAGAATGGGAAGTCTTGAATCGACAAGATTTTCAGGACTATTGGCATGAATAGTACTCATAGTACCGTCATGACCGGTGCTGGCTGCAGTAAGCATATCAACTATTGTCCCGTCTCTGACTTCACCTATAATGATCCTGTCAGGACGCATACGAAGAGCATTTTTAACCATTGTCTGAGGTGTGATCGGCATAAGAACTGCATTTGTTTCATTATTCATTGATACTCTTGCTTCCATTCTTCTGACATGAGGTTGCTGAAGATTAAGTTCCAGTGAATCCTCGATAGTAACTATTAACTCATTTGACGGAATGGACTGAGACAACATATTCAGTAATGATGTCTTCCCTGCTCCAGTTCCTCCGCTTACTATAATCGCAAGCCTTCCTTTTACACATTTCTGAAGAAATATCAGCATATCACTTGATAAGGAATTATTGTCAATATAGTTTTGTCCAGTCAGCATTTTGTTTGAATATTTTCTTATTGTCAGTGTAGCACCATCAGGTGTAACCGGAGGAATAGTTGCATTTATTCTGGAACCGTCAGACAGTCGGGAATCTACCATTGGCATTGCAATATTGATAGCTCTACCCGTCGGAGCAATAATTCTGTTTATTACTCCAACAAGTTCCTCTTCATTACTGAACTTAGCCTCAGTTGCATAGACTATTCCGTCTTTCTCGATACAAATCTTGTCATATCGCTCTACTATAATTTCAGTTATAGTAGGGTCGGATCTGAACGATTCTATCGGTCCCAATCCGGTTAGTCTGTTTAAAACGATTTTCTCGATTCGTTTTTCAGCTTCAAAATCAAGATTATTACTTTCAGCTACTTTTCTGATTATCTCTTTTATACCTTTTTCTGTATCGTATGTAATGCCGTTCTTTGCAATGGTATCTCTATATGTTTCGGCAACCAACTGCTGTATAGTTTCAAGCAGTTTCTGTTCTTCAATATCAGGGTTAATGATCTGATTATTGACCTTGTCTGTTATCTTCTGTTGATTCTCTTTCTGAGATTTCATTCTGTTTTGAAGTAAGCTCATATAACATCACCTCTTTTTCTTTGCGAAAAGTTTCGCAAAAAATCCCTTTGGAGCTTCGATTACTGGAGGCTCACCTATTACAGTCTCAGCTATCTTCATAATTTCCTTCGTATAATTGTGTTTGGCATTATGAATCAGAGGACTACCGTTATTATTGGCTTTGATTATTTCTGCTGTATGAGTTATTTTGGCTACACAAGGATATCCAACACTTTCAATGATGTCTTCAGGAGATACTCCGGTTTCTCTTGTTGGCAGAATATTATTGATTACAAGTCTTATTTTACTTTCATCGAAAGCAGACAGCTTATTCATTGTACGAATAAAAGAGTCATTATCATTGACAGTAGAGACATCTTGGGTAGCAACCATCAAGATAATGTCTGCTGCCTCCAATGCAAGAAACGAAGAATCTCTGGTGTTATTTCCTGTATCACAGATAACAAAGTCAAATTTACCATTTTGAATTATATTTCTGAGCATTACGCTCAACGATTCTCCGCTGATATTCAAACTATCCTCATGTATCAGTGGTGCCAGAAGAGCATACAATCCGGTATCTTTCTTTCTTTGAAGGTAGAGTTCTATTTCTTCCTGTGTGAAATTAATACTGTCGGGTTCTTCCCCATTCGCAATCATTTCATCGATCTCAACGGCCCAGTCTATAAGTGTTCTGCCTCTTTGAGAATAATCCAAAGTGGTCAATACATCTCCAAAGTCAATATTATAATCGACTATACATACTCTGTACTGCCCTGGTGCATGATTGCTGGAGGTCATTGACAGCAGACTTGCAGTTTCAGTAGCAATTGTAGTTTTCCCTACTCCACCTTTTGCTGAATATACAGTAACTACTTTTGTCTTGAATCTGGTTTCTTGCAAGTCTCTGAGCAGTCTGTCTCCGGATGAGTCTACTTTTGAATTAGTTGTTCCTCTATAAAGCAAATTCTTTCTGAGCGGAACGTTTTCTTCTGCTGCCTCAGACTGTTTTGGGATGCTTTCAAGCTTAGGAAGGTCATTATTTGGCTGTTTACTTTTATTATTCTCTTTTGTTACGGTAAAAACCGGCATCTCAGATGCTGTCTGTTGCACTGCTTCGGTAACAACCGATTTTTTCTCCTTGCTGCTTTTTTGAGGATCATAATTTGCAATAAAATCAAACAATTGATCCGTTTCAATTATTTCTTTTTTGAACGGAATACTTTTTTCTTTGAAAAATGAAGTATCTTTATTGGTCATACAAGAGTAGCCTATTGTCGGAATATCAATGTTATAATGTGAGTATTCCTGTATCATATTGCTGCATACAACTATAAGTTCTGGTTCTACTCTTTTGACTTCATTGATTATTTTATTTCCGTTAGTTACGATACTCACGATTTCGAAAGGAAGATCCTCTTCAAGCTCAATTGCTGTAGAAACAGATGCTTCCCATTCTTTTCTCCCATCAACTATCATTACTTTGCCTTGCATAATCGTTTCTCCTTCCAATTTTTTATTGACCGAATATTAATTGTCCTTCGCTGCTTTGATAGCCGCTCTCGTTTACTAGTCCAAGGTAGACTATTTCATATGTCGTTGCATAGATAAGTTTAAGCGATTCGCTGTGATTAACTTCAATTGTTACACTTGTTATTTGTCCATCGGATCTGTATACCGCTAATACTTTCATATTTTGGAACAATAACTGTGTTTGCTGCCCCCCGCTGTTTGCTTTATGACAGGTATAAATATTTACTCTTGAACCTGCTTTAAGGTCATTGGTTATTCCGGTATTACTATTTACCGGGATTGTAACTGCAATTGATTCCGGTTTCATAACATATTCCAAAGCATTACCACCCTCGACCGACAACTGCTGAGGTATTACAGGCATACCCTTTACTACATTGGTTTTGAGTTTGTTACCCTTTTTTAATACGTCATTGATTGTCGATGAAGTTATGTAGTATGAATCCGTTGACTTATTTGCCCCATTGCTTACTATCCTTGCATCTACCTGCAT
>JBGVAQ010000427.1:0-10344 GCA_045224775.1 Acutalibacteraceae bacterium
AGGAGATCTCGGCAGACCATATTTTCTCGGCATAAGCTTTGAGGAATGGATGCTGGGATATTTCAAGTCTGTCATAAGACAGGCAGAACGTAAATAATACTTAAAAAAGGAAAAGGAAGAGGGACATAGAATTGGCAAAAAAACAAACTCAGGCTCAGGGCTACGGAAACGAAAGTATAACCTCGCTCAAGGGAGCCGACAGGGTACGAAAAAGACCTGCCGTAATATTCGGTTCTGACGGCATAGAGGGCTGTCAGCATTCAGTTTTCGAGATACTTTCAAACTCTATAGATGAGGCAAGAGAAGGCTACGGCAAGGAGATAGTTGTAACCAAATATGAAGACCATTCTATCGAGATAGAGGATTTCGGACGAGGAATCCCTGTCGATTATAATAAAAATGAGGAACGTTATAACTGGGAGCTTGTGTTCTGCGAGCTTTACGCAGGCGGAAAATACAATAACAGTGAAGCGGAAAGCTATGAGTTTTCACTCGGACTGAACGGACTCGGACTTTGTTCAACACAGTATTCCTCGGAATATATGGATGTTGACATACGCCGTGACGGTACGAGATTCACACTTCATTTTGAAAAGGGCGAAAATGTCGGCGGTCTTAAACGTGAGCAGTATACTGGCAGAAAAACAGGTACAAAAATACGCTGGAAACCAGATCTTGAGGTATTCACGGATATAAATATATCCGACGAATATTTCATAGATACAATAAAACGTCAGGCAGTCGTAAATGCAGGAATAAACTTTATATTCCGAACTGAAAAGAATGGCAAGCTTGAAACTATGGAATTCAAATATGAAAACGGTATAGCCGATCATGTAAAAGAGCTTGTCGGTGAGGATGCAATATCACAGATACAGTTATGGCAGACAGAACGTATGGTCAGTGACCGTGACGACAAACCCGAATACAAGACAAAAATAAATATTGCCCTTGCATTTTCAAACAAGGTCAGTACATCGGAATATTACCATAATTCAAGCTGGCTTGAATACGGCGGCGCACCCGAAAGGGCTGTAAAGAATGCCTTTGTATATTCGATAGACAGCTATCTTAAACAGAACGGCAAATATAATAAAAACGAAAGCAAGATAAATTTTGATGATGTAAAAGACTGTCTTGTTATAGTCATATCGTCATTTTCAAGCGTTACTTCATACGAGAACCAGACAAAAAAGGCTATAACAAACAAAGGCATACAGGACGCAATGACAGAATATATGCGTCATCAGCTTGAAGTTTATTTCATAGAAAACAAGCTTGATGCAGAAAGAATATCTGCGCAGGTACTTATAAATAAGCGAAGCCGCGAAAGTGCTGAAAAGACACGTCTGAATATAAAAAAGACACTTGCAGGCAATATGGATATGACAGGCAGAGTTGCAAAATTTGTTGACTGTCGCAGCAAAAACAAAGCCGAAAGAGAACTTTTCATAGTTGAGGGAGACTCGGCTTTAGGCGCATGTAAACAGGCGAGAAATCCTGATTTTCAGGCAATAATACCTATCAGGGGAAAAATACTCAACTGTCTTAAAGCTGACTATGACAAGATATTCAAAAGTGAGATAATAACAGATCTGCTGAAAGTTCTCGGCTGTGGAGTTGAAGTAAAATCAAAGGCAAATAAAGAGCTTGCAACATTCGATATGGAACTTCTGCGCTGGAACAAGATAATATTCTGTACAGATGCCGATGTTGACGGTTTCCATATAAGAACACTTCTGCTTACGATGATATACCGTCTTGCACCCACGCTCATAAAAGAAGGCAAGGTATTTATAGCCGAATCGCCGCTGTATGAAATAAACACAAAGGATAAAGTATATTTTGCTTATACCGAAGCTGAAAAGGAACAGTTCATTAAGGAAATAGGTTCAAAAAAATTCACAATACAGCGTTCCAAAGGACTTGGTGAAAACGAACCCGACATGATGAGCCTGACAACAATGAACCCGTCAACAAGACGGCTTATAAAGGTAATGCCAGATGATGCGGCTAAAACTGCTGAGATGTTTGATGTTCTGTTGGGAGATAACTTAGCTGTAAGGCGTGATTATATCATAGAGAATGGCTACAAATACATTGATGATGTTGATATAAGCTGATAACGGAGATGTGTATGGAAAAATATGATATCATATGCAAACATTTTGACGACCTTACAAACCAAGAGCTTTATGAGATACTCAAAGCAAGATGCGAGGTCTTTATAATCGAGCAGAATTGTCCGTATCTTGATATTGACGGCAAGGATATATACAGCGACCATATTTTCATAAAGCGTGATGACGGAGGTATAGCCGCATGTCTCAGGGTATTTATGAAAGAAGATGAACCAAATACCGCCCAGATAGGCAGGGTCATAACTACCGTCAGAAATGCCGGACTCGGCAGGAAAATACTCCACGCAGGAGTACTTCATGCATTGAATGTATTCCATGCAGATGAGATATATCTTGAAGCCCAGACTTATGCAACAGGCTATTATGCCAAGGAGGGATTTGAGATAACATCGGAGGAATTTCTTGAGGACGGCATACCTCATGTACAGATGAGAAGAAAGAACAATACTTGATAAAGAGGTATTTTTTATATGGCAAGAAAAAAGAAATCAAAGGAAACTGCCGCTGAACCTAAACTCAAAGGTTATATAGCAGGTGCGGGGGAGATAGTAGAGGAAAAAATCGCATCTACATTACAGGAAAATTTCATGCCTTATGCAATGAGCATAATAATGAGCCGTGCTATACCTGAAATAGACGGTTTCAAGCCATCGCACAGAAAACTGCTTTATACCATGTACAAAATGGGACTTTTGGGCTCAACAAGAACAAAGTCTGCAAATATAGTAGGTCAGACAATGAAGCTCAATCCTCACGGTGATGCGGCAATATATGACACTATGGTAAGACTGAGCAGAGGTTATGAAGCACTTCTGCATCCGTTTGTGGATTCAAAGGGAAACTTCGGTAAATTCTATAGCCGTGATATGGCATGGGCAGCATCAAGATATACAGAAGCAAAGCTTGATCCGATATGCAATGAGCTTTTCAATGATATAGACAAGGACACAGTTGATTTTGTTGATAACTATGATAATACGCTGAAAGAGCCAACACTTCTTCCGGCGGCATTTCCGTCCGTACTTGTAAATGCAAATACAGGTATAGCGGTAGGTATGGCAAGTTCAATATGCTCATTCAATCTTGAAGAAGTCTGCCGCACAACTATATGTCTTCTCAAAGATCCCGACCATGATATAACATCTACGCTTATCGCTCCGGATTTTACAGGCGGTGCACAGATAATATACGACAAGCAGGTAATAGAAAACATATACAGAACGGGCAAAGGCAGTATAAAGCTCAGGGGAAGATATACCTATGATAAATACGCAAACTGTATAGACATACTCAGCATACCACAGACAACGACCTCAGAAGCCGTAATTGAAAAAGTTATAGAGCTTGTAAAGCAGAACAAGATAAAGGAAATATCGGATATACGAGATGAAACGGGAATAGACGGTCTGAAAATAACCATAGACTTAAAGCGTGGAACAGATCCCGAAAAACTCATGCAGAAGCTTTACAAGATGACATCTCTTGAAGACAGCTTTTCATGTAACTTTAATGTTCTTATAGCAGGAACACCAAGAGTTTTAGGTGTAAAAGAATTGCTTAACGAATGGTCGGCATTCCGTATAGAGTGCGTAAAAAGGCGGACATATTTTGATCTGCACAAAAAGCAGGACAGACTTCATCTTCTGAAAGGTCTTGAAAAGATACTTCTTGATATTGATAAGGCTATAAAGATAATCCGCAGTACAGAGGAAGAAGGAATGGTAGTTCCTAACCTTATGAGTGGATTTGAGATAGACGAGATACAGGCTGAATATGTAGCCGAAATAAAACTCCGTCACCTCAACCGTGAATATATCCTGAAACAGACAAATGATATTACACAGCTTGAAAAGGATATAGCAGAGCTTGAAGCGATACTTGCAAGCAAAACAAAAATAAAGAATATCATAATACGAGAGCTTGAAAATATTATAAAGAAATATTCTCAGCCAAGACGCAGTATGATAATATATGCTGATGATATAGTCGAGGACGATACTGAGGAGGATGTACCTGATTATGCGGTAAATCTTTTCTTCACGAAGGAGGGCTATTTCAAGAAGATAACACCTCTTTCACTCAGGATGAGCGGTGAACATAAGTTCAAAGAGGGCGATGAGATATTACAGCACTTTGAAACAACAAACAATACCGATCTTATATTCTTCTCGGACAAACAGCAGGCTTATAAGGCGAAAGCTCCGCAGTTTGCAGATACAAAGACAAGTGTACTGGGAGAATATATTCCGTCAAAGCTCGGTTTTGACGAGGGTGAGAATGCAATATACATGATACCTACAAAAGACTATAAAGGCAGTGTATTCTTTTTCTTTGAGAGCGGTAAATGTGCGAAGATATCGCTTGAAGCATATGCAACAAAAACCAACCGTAAGAAACTCACAGGAGCATATTCGGATAAGGATAAGCTTGCGGCTGTATTGTATGTTGAGAATGACGAAAGTGATATAGTCGTAAGAGCATCATCGGGAAGAAAGCTTATTTTCAGGTCGTCAGAGCTTATTGCCAAGAATACACGTTCTGCACAGGGCGTTGCACTGATGAAGCTTAAAAAGGTACACAGAATAATATCCGCCGAGATATATGAGGAAGGAATGCTTTCCGATCCTGAGCGTTACCGTGCAAAGACTCTGCCATCACAGGGACAGCTCCCACGTTCCGATGAAGGCGGCGAGCAGATATCATTCTGATGGTATTCAGCAGATAATATTAATTTTTGAAAAAATCGGATAAAGCACTTGATTTTATTTTGACAATGTGCTATCATAAATAAGTATTGTTAAACAATCAGTTATTTTTTAGGAGGATATTAAAATATGGGAATCTGGGAAATAGTAATTGGCGTTTTAGTTCTTTTGATGTCGATAGTAATGATAATCGTCATCATACTGCAGGAGGGTCACGATGCAGGTCTCGGAACGATAACAGGCGGAGCAGACTCTTTTATGAAACGTGGAAAAGCTAAAACGGCAGATGCAATGTTCGCAAAAATAACAAAGTTCTGTGCTATATTCTTCTTCCTTCTTATAATCGGTCTTAATGCTATTTCATTTTTTGTAAAGCCTAAGAATAATAACTCACAGCAGAGCATTTCAGCAAACTCATCTGTTGAAACATCTGCAGAGGAAAGCAAAACAGAGTCAAGTGCTGAGGAAAGCAAAGAAGAAAGCAAGACTGAGTCAAGTACCGAAGCAAGTAATGAAGAAAGCAAGACTGAGTCAAGTGCCGAAGCAAGTAATGAAGAAAGCAAGACTGAGTCAAGTGCTGAAGCAAGCAAAGAGGAGAGCAAGACAGAGTCAAGTGCTGCTGAGTAATGCTTTTAACAACAGATTCTTTCTTAATTAACATAATTTTTCACGGAGCATCTTCAATGTCGTACATTGAGGGTGCTTTGTTTTTCAAGGGTGAGTCAGAATGGAAAAGCTTATAAAAATGCCTGAAAGTGCTGCAAGGATAATTGACAGACTCAGTATGAGCGGATATAAAGCCTATGCAGTCGGCGGATGCATACGTGACAGTATAATGGGAAAAATACCGTATGACTGGGATATCTGCACATCAGCACTGCCGGAAGAAGTACTTGAAGTACTTGGTGAAAAGAACATAGTAGAAAACGGTCTGAAACACGGAACAGTAACTGTACATATAGACGGCGAAAATTATGAAATAACTACATTCCGTACAGACGGAGAATATCTTGACAACCGTCATCCTGAAAATGTTACCTTTGTGCGTGATCTGAAAGAGGACCTTTCAAGACGTGACTTTACTATGAATTCTCTTGCATATAATGACAGTGAAGGATTAATAGACATTTTCGGCGGCGAAAATGACATAAATGACGGAATAATACGCTGTGTAGGGGATCCGGATAAAAGATTCGGCGAAGATGCTCTCCGCATACTCAGAGCATTGAGATTTTCCTCACAATTAAATTTTTCAATAGAAGAAAACACTTCGGTAAGCATACATAAAAACGCAGAGCTTTTGAAAAACATTTCAGCTGAAAGAATAATGACAGAGTTTACAAAGATACTTATGGGGCAAAATGTTGAAGAGGTACTGTTGAATTACAGGGATATTATAGCGGTATTTATTCCTGAGATAAAAGAAATGTTCGGATTTGAACAGCACAATCCGCATCATGTGTATGATGTATGGAAACACACTGTAAAGGCGGTAGCTTGCGTGAAGAATGAGCGTGTATTGCGGCTCACAGCATTCTTTCACGACATTGGCAAGCCGAAAACCTTTACAATAGATAATGCCGGAAAAGGACATTTTCACGGACATCCGGAGGTAAGTGACAGGATGGCAAACGAGATATTGAAGCGTTTAAAGACAGATAATCATACAATATCAAAGGTTCGTTTGCTTATAAAACTGCATGACCTCAGACCGAAGCCGGATGCAAAGAATGTACGCAGGCTTATGTATGAAACAGGTAGCGAAAACTTTCCGTTGCTTATGGAAATAAAACGTGCAGATGCACTTGCACAAAATCCCGAAACACATGAATATAAGCTTGAATATATCAGAAAGCTTGAAGAGATATATAAACAGGAGCTTGAAAAAAAATCCGCATTCAATTTAAAGACACTTGCCGTAAACGGTAAGGATATTATAAATATAGGCATTAGTGACGGGCGAAAAATAGGTATGATACTTGAATTTCTTCTTGATCGTGTTATAGACGGCGATATGGAGAACGATAGGGAGCTTTTACTTGATAAGGCGGCAGAAATACAGGGAAGATTTGCATGATATATGGAAAATTACACTGTAAAGTATCTGACTTTACAGTGTAATTTATCTTTGAAAGAATTTTATTAAAATTTTGTTCAAAAAATACCAAAAACATCTTTAAAAATTAGTCAGAATGTGGTATAATACGTGGATAAGAGAGGAACGGACGGATGAATATGGAATATAAAATGGAGCTTGGTTCATGGAACAGCGTTTTTGCAGTTCCGAGCGTGATAGTCGATAAACATCTTAAACTTGCGGGTGCGGCACAATTAAAGGTGTTGCTGTGGTTTTTAAGACATGCAGGAGAGGTATCTTCCGTAAATGATATATCATCTGCACTTTCAATGCAGGAAGCTGATGTTCGTGACTGTATGCAGTATTGGGTGCAGACTGGAGTAATAGGTATAGAAAATGATGTTATATCACCTTGTAAAACTGTAAATAGTGTAAAGGAAAATGACTTAACAGAACAAAATGTGCCAAATACTGAAATTGAATCACCTGTTATCACAGAAACAAATGAGATCAGTGAAGTGATATCGGATAAACCTGATAAAAAACGTCCTTTGAGCCGACCTGAAAGACCTGATACAAAATATATCAGCGAAAGAATGAGTGCCGATGAAAGTATAGCATTCCTTATGAAGTCGGCAGACGATATATTCGGACGTATGACATCAAACAGTGATAAGGCTACGCTTTTGCTTATAAATGAATATGACGGTTTGCCGGTAGAGGTAATAATAATGCTTTTGCAGTACGCATTGAGTATCGGCAAATGCAATATGAGATATATTGAAAAGATGGCAATAGACTGGGCGGATAAAGAAATAGTCACGCTTGAAGCTGCTGAAAAGAAGATAAAGCAGCTCAGTGAAGGACGTGATGCGGCAAGATATGTGCAGAAGATAATCGGCGCAGAACCACACTCTCCGACTGAAATGGAAAGCGAGTTTGCGGATATGTGGGTAAACCATTGGAAATTCAGCTCCGATATGATACGTGCAGCATATGAAACGTGTGTAAATACAAAAGGAAAATATATTCCGAAATATACAAATTCTATACTGTACAGATGGCACGATGCAGGCATTAATACACCCGAAAAGATAAAGAAGAATGAAAAGAAAAAACCGAAAGCACTGGAAACATATGAGCCTACATATGATATAAGCGAATATGAAAGTACAAGTATAACTGATGGAGAGTGGTAAAAAAATGGGATATTCGGCAGAAATATATCAGGAAGCCGAAAAAGCTATGGAGTTAAGGCGTTTAAATTCCGAAGAGCAGCTCAATATACGCAGAAAAAATCTATTTTCACGTTGTCCGAGAGCCGCTGAAATAGAAAATCTTATTGCCCGTACATCCATTGCGGCGGCAAAGGCTGTTTTCGGGGGAGCAAATATAAAAACAGAGCTTGCAAAGCTGAAAGACTCAAATCTTGCCCTGCAAAAAGAGCTTTCTGATATACTCAAAAGCTACGGACTTCCCGAAAATCATCTTGAGCAGTGGTATAACTGTGATAAATGCCGTGATACAGGCTATATAGACGGAAAAATGTGCAGCTGTATGAAAAAACTTATGCGTGAGATGGCATATGAAAACCTTAATAAAATGACACCGCTTGCACTTTCGGATTTTGACAGCTTTTCCTTAGATTATTATTCTAAAGAAGTTACTCAGAATGCAAGATGCAGTCCTTATACCAAAATGACTGATGTTCTGGGATTCTGCAAAAAATATGCAAAATTATTCAATGAAACTTCAAACAGTCTTCTTTTTCAGGGTCCTCCCGGACTAGGAAAAACACATCTTTCTCTTGCAATAGCCAGAGAAGTAATTGACAAGGGGTATGGGGTTGTTTATGTTTCCGCACCTGCTATAATTACAAAAATAGAGAATGAACATTTCGATATAAGAAATCAGGATAAAACGACAGAAAGTATAGTTACGGAATGTGACCTTCTGATAATAGATGACCTAGGCACAGAATTTGTAACAAAGTTTTCTATCTCCACAGTGTATAACATAATAAACACAAGAATGATAGAATCAAAACCTACAATAATAAGTACCAACCTTACATTGACTGAATTGCAGGCATATTACAATTCAAGAATAATTTCACGTATAATAGGAATGCTTGACAGAGTGGAATTTGCGGGTACAGATATACGTCAGATAAAAAGAAGGCTAAGACAAAGCTGAAAGTTTAAATATATAAAAGGAGTGTTCTTAATGGCAAATGTTTTGATCTCAGCAGACAGCACATGTGATATATCGGGAGAGCTTCTTGAAAACACTAAGGCTTTATTAATACCGCTTCATATAATACTTGACGATAAGAGTTATGATGACGGTGTTGATATCAGACCTGATGATATCTATGAAAATTTTGCAAAAACGGGTGCGCTTCCAAAAACCTCGGCAATAAATACACAGGAATATATTGATATATTCACACCTTATATCGAAAAGGGATATGAGATAGTACATATAAATATCGGTTCGGCTATATCGTCATCATATCATAACTGCGTTGAAGCTTCAAAAATGATAGAAGGGCTTTATCCGGTAAATTCATGTAATCTTTCATCCGGAAGTGGTCATCTTGTTGTAGAGGCCGCCTCGCTTGCCGCACAGGGATATACTGCAAAAGAAATATCCGATGAACTCAAAAAGCTTGTGCCGAAATGCCATGCAAGCTTCATTATAGATAAACTTGACTATCTTCGTGCAGGCGGCAGATGCTCAACTCTTGCAATGCTTGGAGCAAATCTATTACAGCTTAAACCATGTATAGAGGTAAATAATCAAGACGGTTCAATGACAGTAGGAAAGAAATACAGAGGAAAGCTTGAAAAGGTTCTCATAAGCTATGTACATGATCAGCTCGATAAATACAATAACAATATAAGGGACAGCAGGATATTCATAACACATGCAGGTATAGGACAAAAATATGTGGATATAGTAAAGGCAGAAATAGAAAAACTGAACTTTTTCAGCAATATATATATTGAACGTGCAAGCTGTACGATATCTTCGCACTGCGGTCCCGGTACACTCGGAATACTTTTTATGACAAAATGATAAAGAAAATATATTAAAAGGAGAGAAATATCACGAAGGACGAAAAAGAAATAATACTCGAAACACTTTCACATTACGATGAACCTGTTGACAGAATGGATCTTCTTATCAAATCGGGCATACTTGAAACAGAACATTTTAACAGAGCAGTATCACTTCTTGAAAATGAAGGCGAAATAGTTATACTGAAACGTAAAAAAATAGCGTTGCCGTATCAGGCCGGCTATTTGCGGGCTGTTATATTAAGACATAATAAAAGCTTTTTGTTTGCAGAACCGGAAAATGAAGAAATTGACGATATATTCATACACGCTTCAGACTCAAAAGGTGCTATGCCCGG
>JBGVAQ010000428.1:0-6419 GCA_045224775.1 Acutalibacteraceae bacterium
ACTACGGCCTTTACTATTACACCAATGACCGGAACAACTGCGAAATTGATTTGCTGATAGACAACGGCGAACAGGTCATTCCCGTTGAAGTCAAAGCCGAAGAAAACCTGAGGGCAAAGAGTCTCAAAACCTACAGAGAAAAATATCATCCTGCTGTCAGCATCAGAACTTCCCTCTCCCATTACCGACAGGAAGATAACGGACTTATCAATCTTCCGTTGTACGCCGTTACTGGCGTTTTGCCTTTCGGCTTGTAGATCGGTTGGATGTTTCTCTCCATCTATTCACATCTGCATCAAAATTTTCTCTGTCTTTTCCTTTGTCCTTCTCAAAACACATCAAGTTTATCAAAAACGGTTTCCCACCATTTTTCAGAATTTTGTATTTTGGTGAGCGGAGCGATTTTCAATTTCTGCCCCATTTGGAGAATTGGCAGAAATTGGAGTAGGGTGCGGGGATTTCACCGACAAGCCGATTTGTACTCCTAATAGGAGTACAAAATCTATGCTTGCTATCTCCTCTGCAGGCTAATTTTTATAGAAGATTTTATTCTCTTATTTAGTGATGTAATTTACCTTTTTCAATCATATAGAAACGGAGATGATTTCAGAATGTCGAAAAACAGAACGGAACGGCTTCAGCTTAGAGTGTCATCCGAAGAAAAAGAAGCTATCGCCCAAAAGGCTGCCGATGCTAATATGTCCATAGCGGACTATATCGTTGCTTTGTCCGCCAATCAAAAAATCATTGACGCTAAAATAATTGCTCAACTCATTTTAGAGATCAGGCGTATTGGCGTCAACGTCAATCAAGTTACTGCGGTTGCAAACTATCAGAAGTTTGCCAATAAAGAAATGCTGTCAAAAGTCAATGACGGTCAGAATCAGATCATCGATCTCCTTATGAAAATTCTTTCAGAAGTATATGATACAGAAAAGCATGATATCCGCAGTTTAGAAAATCAAATGGCTAAACTGACAGAAGCAATAGAAAGAATGATGAAAAGTGGCAACAGTCAAAGCAATTAAAAATCCGATCAAGTCACATCAATACGTTTCAGACTCGGTATCCTATATCCTCTCCCCTGAAAATCGGGACGGTC
Source organism: Acutalibacteraceae bacterium (assembly GCA_045224775.1). Taxonomy (GTDB): domain Bacteria; phylum Bacillota; class Clostridia; order Oscillospirales; family Acutalibacteraceae; genus UBA1213. The sequence continues at coordinate 1,103 of JBGVAQ010000428.1, forward strand.
AAGAAAAATGCTTTCAGGCCTCTTTTCTGAATTGCTTCAACACCGGCATTTCCGGATTATCGCAGCAGTTCTGCGAAATCAGAAAAGTCTTTCGCAAAGACTCTGACATTTTGGCACATCACTACATCCAGAGCTTTTCGCCAAATGAAAAAATCTCGCCGGAGCTGGTGCATCAAATCGGCGTTGAACTGGCTCAAAAGATGGCACCGGGCTTTCAGGTTATCGTGTCAACTCATATTGATAAAGATCATCTGCACAATCACATCCTCATCAATTCGGTCAGCTTTGAAACAGGCCTGAAATGGAAAGGCAACGGTACCACCCTTACCGCCATGCGAAGCGAGAGCGACAAGCTGTGTCGGCAGTACGGACTGACAACGATCAAAAAACATTCCGGCTTGCGTGGTATCGACCAAGCAACACAGAAATTGGCCGAAAAGGGAAAGTCGTGGAAAGTAGCTTTATGCAAGGCACTGGACGAAGCAATTTTGCTCTGCAACACCAAGGAAGAGTTTATTGCCCTCATGAAGCGAAGGGGCTTTTTGATTACTCGCTATACCGACCGGCACATCACTTTTCAGAAAATCGGCGAAACAAAGAAAATCAGGGCAAATACATTGGCGGAACAATTCGGCAATCGCTACACGAAAGAAAACCTTGAAAGGCTGATGGGCTTTTATGTACCGCCGAAGCCTTTGAAAAATCCTCCGACACAAAAAACTCCCGTTCCCTTTGTCAGTGAATTTGAGAGAATTGAAAAAAGATACTTTGAGGATAATCCACCGCCGATCACGCCAGACGAAGCAAAAGCCATACAGCAACGTATCAAGAAATCGAAAAATCCATTTTTCTTTCTGCTGAGAATACTGCACAGGCTGCTGTTTCGCCAAGTACAAAGACCTTTCCTCGATGCCGGATACGAGCGTTTTCATCGAAGGATAAAAAGACAGAGCCGATATAAACGCAAAACGCCTGACCTGCGGGCTATTCTTGAAAGATACGAAAAGAAACCTGCCGTTTCCGGTAATATTCTTTACAGGGACTTGATCAACGCTCAAGGTGATAACTTCCGCATCAAGCTGTCCTTGTCTGCCGTGCCAAAACTGTACGCCTACCCGTTCTTCTTCTCGGCCAAACTGTACAGCGATTATGCCCTTGTCACGATAAAGGAACGAGACAAGAGCTTGTTTATGCAGATATTGGAGAAAGGAAACGAAACTGTTATCAACCACCACAACGCCCAATACACCCCTTTGGCGGATTATCAGGCGTTGAAAGAACGAGCGGCACAGCTTGGAACGAAAGTAGAATTCCTGATGATACCGCCGGAACAGCTTGAACGGCTGAGCAATAAAAAGGACAGGTTTGTTGCTATGCCTACCAAAGACGGAAAAATCCGGCTTGCCTTCCTGCCGCAGAACAAAGACTTCATCCTTCATGCGCTCTATCCTGACAAATATCAATCGCCAACAGACCTTCTTTTCTCTGTCGGGAGAAATGCAAAAGTCAATACCCGTCTGAAAGCGGAAGCCCTGCTTGGCGGTCAGAAAATGCAATACCGTACACTAACGAGATTACAAGTTGAACAGCTGGCAACAAATACGCAAGGACAGGAACTTTTCGCCGTGTTCGATAAGAAAACGGACGGAGCAAACCAGAATGGTCAATATAACATCGCCTTTAAGGAAGAAGACACAGAAAAAATAGAAAAGGCTTTGAAGAAGCCAAAGAAACGAAGATAGGAACATTTTTCAAGCGTGCTAAAAACAATGACTAAAACATATTGAGCAGGGCATTTTCTATGTTGCCTTGCTCATTTTTTTGAGTGTTTTTCTTTCTACTTTGTGCAAACATTTGTAGTAAGCACATGAAGAAAATAGGCCAAAATGTAGTAAGCAAACGCTAAAATGTAGTAAGCAAAACGGGAAATGTAGTAAGTAAAAAAAATAAAAAAAGCCTATTTCATGGGCTTTTTGAAAAATGTAGTAAGTAAAATGCCCGTTTTTTGAAAAACCCCTTATAGTAAAAATTTCTATTTGACTAAAAATAGAAAAAAAAAGTACATTTTCAGGGGTTTTATAGAAAACGCTTACTACACTTACTACATTTACTACATCTTCCACAGCCCAAATGCCCGAAACACTGATAAACAGCGGAAAAAAAGGTGTAGTGAGTACTTTTTTGTACTTACTACACCTTACTACAAACCTACTACATTACCCTACTACAACCTACTACATTTTTAGCAAAAATGGCGTTTTTTGAGTTTTGCTTACTACACGAAATAGTTTTTTTGCGGTATCAGCCTCATATAAAGAACTTTTGCCTCTACCCTGCGCATATGCTTACCATATCCCAATTTTGTGAGAACTTTTCCGACCTGTTCGGCCGTATATTTTGATAATTCTGAATGTTGTGCCATAAATTCTGTTACAGTCATATATTCATCAGTGATGCTATACCCTGCTGATGTTTTTTGTCTGTCCATATTTAATCTTGAAAGAATGTCTATTACTTCGTCTTCTGCTTTCATCGGCTTGGTATATTCTTCATTTCTGCTGTCCAGTTCCTCTTTCATTTCCGGATCGAGTCTGAAACAGCTTGCTATGGTTGCTCCTTTGGCGATTTCTTCCTGCACCATCCGATATACCTGTGCCCACAATTGCAGTGCGTTGAAAGTTCTGATCTGGGTATTGTAGTCAATATGTACATCATCTGAGATAGGAACTGTTGCAAATCGACGGTTTCCTGTCTGATCTATCAAGAACTTATCGTCATTGACAGTACCGACAAATGAAGTCATACGAGGGAATTTCAGCGTGGCTCTGCCGTATGGCAATCTGTATTCGTCATTTGCCTTTGTCAGCATAGCTTTAACGCTGTCTATATCCTTTTTCAGCGTACTGCCGATTTCGCCCAATTCGCACAGCCAGTTACTTGTTGCCTGAATGATACTGTCTTTGTTGCGTGGATCAATGCACATACCTTCGCCAAAGTATTGAGGGAGCATCGCCAGATGTTCAAAAAATCTTGTTTTGCCAATGCCCTGTTTTCCCTTGAATACCAGTATCAGATCAAGGGAAAAAGGGTGTTTACTGTCATTGAACAAGCCGCAGACGGCCTGCATAAGCCATTTTCGGATGATTTCTCGGCTCAGCTTATCTTCTTTGCTTATGCCGAAGATGTTATATATTTCTTCAATACGGTCTTTGCCGTCCCATTTTGCGGATGTAATCATATCCAAAATTGGATTTACTCTATGATTGGACGCAATTACCAAAAGCATAGTTGCAATTTTGTCTATACTGCACTTCTCAAACTCTGTTTGCAGTTCATTATATATGATTGTAGGAGCCGTTTCAGGAAGATGCTCTTCTGAATATCCCTTGAATCCTGCATATTCTATGGAATGTTTGATAATATTGTACCAAATCTTGTACTTTTTGATTTTCATGTAGTTGGCCAGATTCTCTATGGTTAAAATACCTGTCCCATCAATATCATAAACAGATAGCTTACTTCCCTTTTTAGCACTTTTTTCGGTATTTTTATTATTATAGGCATCCGGCTCAAAAAGTAGTCTGACATCTTTCCAATGTTTGTTGGCACAAGAGTTATGGAAACATTTGTACCCGATAGAGCCATCTGGCTTTTGTAAAATGGCAGCATCTTTGCCTTTGTGACTTTCATCAAACAGGCAATGTTCAAGAATATACTTTACGGTGCCGTTAGGAGAGTAATCGATACTCTTTACGGGGATATTATGTTCGGAAATGAACTGCCGCAAATCGAAATTTCCTCTTTTACCTTCCGGAGCAGTGTTTTGAACGGGTACAGAGGGCTTATTTTCGCTTATTTCAGCCGCTAAAGCCTGCAGCAATGTAAAATCATTAGTATCAATCGAAAAGGGCGTAGAAGGCTCTATATAGGCTTTTCTGTGAGGTCTTTCGGGAGTGGTTGCTCCTTTCTGTGCGATCGTTCCCCAGAGTTTACAGATACGGGCAGGATTAAATACAGTTGTATCTACTTCAACTTCTTCATCGCTGAATTTTTCTGACAAGACTTTCAAGGCATTTTCAAATACAGCCACATTTTCTGCCGTGTTGGGCACATCAAAACGATAGACTAAATGTACGCCATTGCCGCTCATCGCCCGAATGGGTTTTTTGAATCCCCGATCAGCAAGAAAATCATAAATTTCTCTTGATTTTTTCTTTGCGAGAGTCAATTCTTCTTCCGAACTGCTTACACCGGACAAGCGTTTCGGATCCAAATCTATCAAAAGCCAATGTAAAGCGGTGATTTCGTTGTCTTTGGTGGTAGGATTAGCATTTTCGACAAAGCAATCATGCTGTTTACGAGAGTAGCAGGATAGGTTGATAGGGTTGAGAGTAATGAATATGTTTGAAGTTCTTGCCGTTTTTGTGCGGGCATTCCATTCCGGACGGAAGTTCTGTAAGGCTTTAATAGCTGTATCAGCACTTGTGAAGTATCCGCTGGCATTGTAACTGCCGTTGATTAGCCGGATTTCAAAAAGTTCTCCGTCTGAATGTAGGAGATGAATGGCTTTTGTGATATTTTTGATATCCAATAAGAATAATGATTTAGCATTTCTTTTCTGCATAGTCTGAACGTAGTTTGAGGGGACATTTTCAGAGTTTGAAGGGACATTTTCAGAGTTTGAAGGGACATTTTCAAAGTTTGAGGGGACAAAATAAATTCGTTGAGCCTGTCTTCTTTGTGCATGGCGCAAGATGTAATTTTTTTCTTCCAATTCGTTTAAGGCTCTTTGAACTGTCTTTTCATTCGTTCCGCTGTCTTGAGCTATTTCTTTTCTTGGATAGATGCAGTAAGTTCCGCTGTTGTCTTGTTCGCATGTTCTGATTTTGAGTAAATTATAGACTTTTTCTGCTTGGGCTGATAATTTTCCCATAAAAAATAACCTCCGTAAAAAATAATATTTTTTACGAGGTCGCAACTAAAAATATACACTTGATTTTTTTTTAATGTTATGTTAGAATAACCTAAGATAATAAAAAACAACAAATGATACATCGAGTTGCGACCTCTTTGTATTGTTTGGGGGCAGTAGTATTGCAGTACTACTGCCCTATGTTTTTATTATAACATATTTCAGACTTTTTGCAATGTGATTTTGACAATATTATCTAAAATTTTTCCTGCAAGATAATAATAGAGGGGTAAAATAAAATGGAGATGACGATCAAGCAGCTTGCTGATGAGTTGGGTGTAAGCAAGCCCACTATTAGAAATATCGTATCAGAACTCGGAATTCAAAGTAAGCTCAGAAAAGTGG
>JBGVAQ010000429.1:0-5005 GCA_045224775.1 Acutalibacteraceae bacterium
GCATCTTCCATCGAAATAAGTACTACTCCCATAGAGGATAACAAACTCCAGAAATCAATAACCTTTAAATATGACATAGCCGCAGGCGGAAATGAAGCCTCAGACTATACAAAAGCCTACTTCCGGAAATTAGATATCGGCGCTGTACAGTCTGTCGAAGGAGGAAAGAATACATGCACTGTAACATTCAGCGGTACACCTGAGGAACTCAACACAAAAATAACTGATATATTCGGAGACAGAAGCATAATAAAAATGACCTCCGAAAACCAGTTTATGATGCTTCGCACCATGAAACACTATACCGATCATATGGATCTTTCTTCTCTCACAATAGGCAAAAACGTAGATATACCTATATATTACAATATAAATACCCAGTCGGGCGATACCGTAAAAACGTTCAAGCTGATTTCAAAAGACCTTACAACTCAGAAAACTACGGAAACAAAATCTGATTTGCGTAAAAATGAATCAGGCGTTATAAGTATGAAGTTTGCCTCACCCGATACGGATATAATATTCGATATATCTTCACCCAACATAACAGAAATAGTCTTCTGCATAATAATATCTGCAATAGCAATAATAATTGCCGTTGTAATGATAATCCTGTTAAAAAGAAAAACTATTTCAATCGGACTTACATCCGGTACAAGCAGTTCAGGACTTCCGGGCAGCAGCGGAAATAAACTTGCAGAAAGAAAAAAACAAGACTCAACTCTTAAAAATAAGGACGGTAAAAAATGATAAAGCTTTGCATATTCGACCTTGACGGTACTCTCATAAATTCTCTTTCAGACCTTGCATGTGCTATGAACCATGCACTTGAAAAAAACGGCTATGCTCCGCATGAAACGGAAAAATATCGTATGCTGGTCGGCAGCGGTGCCGCTGTACTTGCACAAAGAGCCATGAATACAGATTCTCCCGATGAAGATGCAAAGCAGAAAATACTCGCTGATTTCTCGGAATATTACCAGTCACACTGTCTTGATAATACCGCACCGTATGACAATATAAACACGCTCCTTGACACTCTTGAAGAAAAGGGCATACTGTATGCGGTAAATTCCAACAAGCCCGATAAATTCTCAAACTACATAGTAAAATCACTTTTCCCCGATAAGAATTTCTCATGCGTAATAGGCAAGCGTGACGGATTTGAAAGAAAGCCCGCACCGGACGGCATACACGAGATACAAAGGATAACAGGCATTCCCGACAATGAATGTATGTACATAGGTGACAGTGATGTTGATGTTTATACAGCAAAAAATGCAGGGATAAAATTCTGCGGAGTCGAATGGGGATTCAGGGGTACGGAAGAGCTTAAAAAAGCCGGTGCCGGACACATTGCCTCAAATGTTGACGAACTTCTTACATATATATTGAATGCATAATAAAAATTGCCGCATGACACCTGAATGTTATGCGGCACTATCTTTAATTTAATGTGGAATTTGGAAAGTGGAAAGTGGAATTATTCTTAATTCCACATTAAACATAATAATACGGTCAACAAATTTTTTAATTAAAGGATATGTGATACTGACATGAAACAGACACCAAAGGTAAACTACCAGCTCATTCTTGACAAAACCATACAGGATATAACAAAATCCGGAAAGCGTCCTTCTCTCCTTCTCCATGCATGCTGTGCACCGTGCAGCAGCTATGTGCTTGAATACCTCACACAATATTTCGATATTACCGTATTTTACTATAACCCGAATATTTCTCCCAAAAGTGAATATATTCACCGTGCAGAAGAAATACAGCGGCTTATACGTGAGTTCAGACCGGAAGTGAAATTCATAGAGGGAAAATATGAACCTCAGCGTTTTTATGAAATGTCAAAGGGACTTGAAAAAGAGCCTGAACGTGGTGCAAGATGTCTTAAATGCTACAGACTTCGTTTAGAGGAAAGTGCAACAGCCGCCGTAAAAGGCGGCTTCGACTACTTCACTACAACACTTTCCATAAGTCCTCAGAAAGACAGTCAGGTACTGAACGCTATCGGCAAAGAGGTCAGCGATATATATAATATCCCGTATCTGTTCTCTGATTTCAAAAAACGGGGCGGATATAAACGCTCAATAGAGCTTTCCGCACAGTTCAGTCTTTACCGTCAGAATTTCTGCGGCTGCGTATTCTCACGAAATGCAAATTAATTGCGCATTATGCATTATGCATTAAAAAGGCTTTCAAGGTCGATATATTCATCGCCCTTTTTGACTTCAACGTGTATATGACTTTCATCAAGCAGCTCACAGGGGACAATTCCCGAATAGCCTATTGTATCGCCTGCCTTTACCTCATTTCCTATATGGACAACGGGTGTTTCCGAAAGACCATAATACATTATTTTGTATTCTCTGCCCTCGACTGTTATCATATTACCATACATATAATTCTTGTCAACAGCCGTTACTACACCATCGGTCACGGAATGGACAGCCGTTCCCTCTGCCGCACTCACATCAACACCCTTATGAACACGCCAGTCAGATGTTGTTTTTGAATACACGGGAACTGTCGGGCTGAATTTTTTTATAACATCACCTGTTTCTATCGGAAAAGCCGGATCGCCCTGACCTTCAAATGTGTTTACGGGTGCAGCTTTGCTCTCCTCGTCAGGTTCACTTTCTTCCTCAGAAATTTCCGAGCTTTCCTCTGAACTACTTTCGTCAGACTGTTCCTTGCTTTCATCGTCAGCGACACTGTATTCCTCTCCGCTTACATCGTTACCTGTACGGACATCCTCAGCCGAAGATAATTCATCCTGCCCCGAGCTATATTCAACGACACTTCCGTAAGTAGTCCATGCGGCTGCGGCAACACTCACTACACATATAGCCAAAGCAATATAAAACCCGATATTTTTCTTTACACTCTTATCCTTGTTCATAATATAACAATACACCTCCGTGATTATTATTACCATCATAAACAAAAATATTCGACTGCAAAAAAGCACAGCCCGCAAATAAAACGAGCTGTGCTTTTAAAGCCTCCATCACTGAGGGAGGTGGCTGAAGTGCCGGAGGGAGTTCTACACGCAGTTTCGCATAAAGCGTACTTTCAGTTGAAAAATCCTACAAACAACCTGTCATCCTGAGCGTAAGCGAAGGATCTTAAAAGATTCCTCACTGCGTTCGGAATGACAAAATAAGTGCGTTTATTGTTCTCGTTCCGCTTCGCTGATTTTATATTTACCGAAAGTTACAACTCCCTCAGTCAGCATAGCTGACAGCTCCCTCACAGAGGGAGCCTATCAGTTTATGCTTGCTATGGATTTTTCTGCATCTGTATCGGCTTCATAATCTATGCCGTCAGCCTCAAATCCGAAAAGTCTGTAAAAGTCCTTGTAATAGCCGTCAAGATCGGCATGTGTATCAAGGTTGTCACTGTTTATCTCTTCCCAGAGTTTCTTTACTTCCGTCTGTATCTCATCCTGCATTTCAAGATCGTCAAGTCTTATCCTGTTTTCACTGTCAGTAATAACAGAACCGCCGAAAATCTTTTCATTCATAAGTCTGTACATCTGCTCGATACAGCCCTCATGTACATTATGCTCTTTCATTACCTTATAGAGTATTGATATATAAAGCGGAACTATCGGTATAGCCGCACTTGACTGTGTTACAAGAGCCTTGTTTACGGAAATGTATGCACGGACACTGCCCTCGGCAGTCATCTGCTTTGCTGTTTCAAAAAGATGATCCTTTGCCTTTCCTATTGAACCGTCTGCATACATGGGATGTGTTATATCGGGACCTATATATGAATATGCGACTGTAACGGCATTATCCTCAATAGCATCAGCGGCTTTGAGAGCTTCTATCCAGTCCTTCCAGTCCTCACCGCCCATTACCTTTACTGTAGCCTGTATTTCTTCATCACTTGCAGGTTCTACGGTTATATCACTTACAACACGGTTTTTAAGGTCTATCGTCTTGTTTGTATAAGGCTCGCCTACTGTTTTGAGTACTGATGTGTACATTGTACCGTCAGCAGTTGTTCTTCTGGGTGCTGCAAGGCTGTATACTACCATGTCAACCTTACCGAGATCCTTTTTGATAAGTGCAATAGTCTTATCCTTTATCTCCTTTGAATAAGCATCGCCGTTTACAGTCTTTGCATAAAGACCGTCTGCATTTGCGAAATCCTCAAAAGCGGCTGTATTGTACCAGCCTGAGCTTGCAGTCCTTGCACCGCTTGCAGGCTTATCAAAGATAACGCCGACAGTTGCAGCTCCGAAAGAATATGCGGCGGTTATCCTTGATGCAAGACCGTAGCCCATAGATGCACCGACAACAAGCACCTTTTTAGGTCCGTCAGCATGCTTCTGAGCCTTGACATATTCTATCTGCTCACGCACTATCTCCTTACAGCCGTCAGGATGTGCAGTCGTACAAATAAATCCTCTTACTTTGGGTTTTATTACCATAGAGTTTCCTCTCCTTAAAATTTATTGTACCTTGATTTTACCATAAAATCCCTGTTTTGTACACTATTTATTCAGGCTATTTTTTTATATTTTCCGTTGTCGGAAATATCTGCCTGCCATATCTCATTGCTGCCATCTATTGTTCCGTAGAACGACTGGAGTATCGTTACACTGTCCATATATTCAAGCTTCGGCATTATCTTATAGCACTTTTTGCCTTCTATATCTACAAGCTGACTGCCTACCTCGAAAACATACTTTGTTATATCGTGTTCAAGCGAAAGAGCCTTTTCGTTCTCTGCCATAACTTTGAGTATGTCATTAGGTGTGACCTTTGCACCGGGATAAAGTTCATCAAGGCTTTTATCATTTTCTGCACTTTCCGTAAGCTCCGAATAGTCGCCTATCCATGTCTTTTTGAGTGCAAGAGAGCCGTCACATGATACAAGACAGTTTGTGCCTACAAATATCTTTTTATTTGCGGCTTCTATATAAGGATATACAGAATAGTATTTCTCCGACATATAGTCGATAGTTCCGAAATACAGCTTC
>JBGVAQ010000430.1:0-1675 GCA_045224775.1 Acutalibacteraceae bacterium
TTAGGGTCTACTGAAAAACTGCTTTTCGAACAAAAAAGTTCTGAATAGTTTGTAAACTGTTGAGATAATAATAGAATTTTATGACAAATAGTTCTGAATGTAGTATAATGAAATCAGCCAAAACAAGCGGCAGAATCAGTTTTCATGCCAATATGGGGTGATTTCATGTACCGGAAGGACAACAAGGAGCAGCTGACGATAGAAGATTTCTTCCTTCCCTTCGGAGGGAAGCTTGACGCTGGTAACAGATGGGTCAAGCTTTCGGAAATCACACCATGGGAACGTATTGAAGAATACTATCTGCAATCCATGTCTCAGGAAACGGGACGGGGTGCAATATCTGCCAGAATAGCGTTTGGAGCAGTCAGCCTGCGGCAGTCTGAAAGATTAAGCGATGAGGACACGGTACGATATATCCAGGAAAACCCTTATGTCCAGTACTATCTGGGGCTGCATGAATTTCATATGGAACCTCTGTTTGACTCATCGATGATGGTACATTTTCGAAAGCGTTTCCCAATAGAGTTTGTGGCGAAGGTGAACGAGTACATCTGCACCGGGAAATGGCCGGAAGAAATGCGAAATGTAGACCGGAATGACGATGATCCAGGGACAGGATCCGGCGGAGGCGGAAGTAATAATGCAGTTCCCGCAGAAACAGCTTCAGTTCCAAACAGCGGAACCCTGATCATGGATGCTACCGTAGCCGATGCAGATATCAAGTATCCAACAGATATTGACCTGCTCAATCAGAGCCGAGAGCACTTGGAAACCGCTATTGATCTCTTGTGGCCGTATGTTTCTCATGAGCAGCACAAGTATCCGTATAACAGGAAGAAGGCTCGGCAGTCGTTTCTCAACATCTCGAAGTCCAAAAAGTGGACTCGAAAGAAGCTGCATGCGGGAATAGGACAGCAGCTCGACTACATTGAAAAGGCAACGGAACGCTTACTTGAGATGCAATTCTTTGTGCCAAATTGGGAGAAAATACTTCCATATTGGCTCAAGGACCGGCTGCTTGTGATACCAAAGGTTTATCTGCAGCAGAAAGAAATGCACGAAAGCGGAACCCACCGATGCGAGGACAGAATCGTCAGTCTGCAGCAGCCTCATGTTCGTCCCATTGTACGAGGAAAACGGCCTGATCCAACTGAGTTTGGGCAGAAGCTGCACCTCTCTGTGCTGAACGGATATACATTCATAGAGCAGACCTGCTGGAGCAATTTCAATGAAGGCACTGATCTTCCACAAGTAATTGAAAACTACTTCCGAAGATATGGATGTTACCCGATTGCAGTCCTTGCGGACAAGCTTTACCAGACAAGAAAAAACAGAAGCTATTGCAAAGCAAGGGGAATCCGCTTGTCTGGCCCGGCGTTAGGGCGAAAAAGAAAAGCCGCAAAAGAAGAGAATAACGCACAGATATACCAGGATGCCTGTGACCGGAATGTGATTGAAGGTAAGAACGGAACTGCCAAACGCAGATACGGACTCAACTGTATTATGTCCAAGCTGGACGAGACATCCAAGACCGAAGCCGGATTCTCTATCCTTATGATGAACGCTTGGAAAAGAGTATACCGGGAACTCTTACGCACTTTTTTGCACTTACTCTTTTTCAACGACAGTATGTGCTCAATGTTGGCTATTCAGCCAGTTTTTCAGTAGACCCTAA
>JBGVAQ010000431.1:0-2144 GCA_045224775.1 Acutalibacteraceae bacterium
ATGACGGCTGATGAAATGATAAAGGCTACAATAGTAGCGAGTGCAAATGATGCTGCGGTAGCGCTTGCCGAACATATCAGCGGCACAGAGGATGAGTTTGTCGGGGCTATGAATAAAAGAGCACAGGAGCTTAAAATGAACGATACTGTTTTCAAGAACTGCAACGGACTTGATGAGGACGGTCATGTAACGAGTGCATATGATGTAGCAATAATGTCAAGGGAGCTTATAAAGCATAAGAAAATACTTGAATACAGCAATATATGGATGGATGAGCTGAGAGGCGGAAAAACACAGCTTGTAAATACAAATAAGCTGCTCAAAAGCTATAAGGGCATAACAGGTCTGAAAACAGGAACGACTTCAAAAGCCGGAAGCTGTATAAGCGCAACTGCAGAGCGTGACGGACTTAGCCTTGTGGCTGTCGTACTGGGAAGTGAAAGCGGAAAGTCACGATTCAGCGATGCCGCAAAGCTGCTTGACTACGGTTTTGCAAATTTCACGATGTATACTCCCGATGTGCCCGAGGAGGCAGTAACAGATATAATTGTAAAAAACGGTATGTGCAGTACGGTGGGTACAAGCTCATCTGCGGGAAGTCAGATACTTATAAAAAAGGGAAGTGAAAGCGGAATAAGCCATGAGGTAATATTACCGGCGGAGATAGATGCGCCTGTCGATAAAGGTTCTGTTATCGGAAAGGTAATATATAAAAACGGCAGTAAACAGATAGCGGAATATCCGGTAACGGCGGCGGAAAGTGTAAGGCAGATAAACTTCGGAGATATATTCGGTATATTTTTAAGAGCGCTGATATAAAAAAAGAGCGGAGATGATACTTCGCTCTTTTTTGACTGCATTATTTAACTGTTATCTTGCATTTGACTATCTTGTTGTTGTATGTTTGTGCGGCAATGTAGGCTGTACCTTTTGCTACTGCTGTTACTACACCATTATTGCTGACCTTTACTATCCTGTTGTTGCTTGAATAGTAGCTCATCTGATTTGAGGTTGTACCGCTGGGAAATACAGGTTTCAGAGTAATTGTCTGACCTTTTTTCAGGGTAGTTTCCTTTATGTTGAGGGATACGGAGTTTGGCGGATTTTTTACTTCAACAATACATTTGGCTGTCAGGTTATTGAATGTCTTTACGGATATTACAGTCTTTCCGGCTTTTAAAGCATGTATTTCACCTGTTTTTGAGTCTATGCTCAAGACTTTAGGATCAATAGAGGAGTAAGTGGTGTTGTAGGAAGCAGAATTGCTGCTTAGCACAGCTTTGAGCGTGGTGTTTTCACCGACACCGAATTCTATCTTGTTTTTCTCGAAGGAAACACTTTTCGGTGTTTCCTTTACCGTAAACTTACAGCTTGAAGAATCACCGTTTGCGATAGTTCCTGTTATAACGGCTATGCCTGGTTTCAAAGCTGTGATGCGTCCGTATCGGTTAACGCTTACAACAGAGCTGTTTGATGATGTCCATTCCACTTTTCCTGTTGCTGATGTAAGGAGATTGTTTATATTTACTGTTTCGCTTTTTCCTACGATAACATTTGAAGTACTGAATTTTATCTGTATTTCGGGAAGCTCAACTTTTACATTCTTGGTTACCTGCACACCGTTTGAGCCTGTTATTATCAGCTTGCATGAGCCTGCCGCATATGCAGTAACGGTATTATTCGTAATATGCAGTATGCTTGTATTGGTCGTGCGGATGCGGAAAGTTACGTTCGGAAATGTCTTTGCAAGGGACTGGGGAAGGGAATAAGTTTCGCCCCTTACCAAAGTTATAGGATCGTTGTTAAGCGGTATTATGTTGCTTGTTGCTGTATTCTGACTTACACTTGCTGCGTATAAGTCGGAAGCAGACGCTGTAAATACAACCGATGATGCTGTTACAGCTGAGAGCGTAAGGGCTGCCATTATAGCTGCGGCGGCTCTTTTAAGTTTGATTTTCATTTTTTGCATACCTCCGGTAAATTTTGCATTGTTCATTATCCACGTTAATATTCTATAGCATATTATTGAAAAAATCAAGCCGTAGTTCATATAAAATCAGGGTTTTTGAATGAGTGAACAAATTATTAATATGGCTCCCTCTGTGAGGGAGCTGTCAGCTATGCTGACTGAGGGAGTGTAACTT
>JBGVAQ010000432.1:0-8676 GCA_045224775.1 Acutalibacteraceae bacterium
GCTCCCGTCATTCCCATATCGGTGTAGCGCAGGAAGATATAGTCAAGTATCAGATTCACGGCATTTGCAACGATAAATGCAGCGGCACCAAGCTTGGGATTGTTGTCCACAGTCATCATGTTTGCAATTACAAGACAAATATTCAGTGCCGGAATAAAGCAGATAAAAATAAACAGATACGGCTCAAGCAAAGCCTGAAGCTCAGGTGTAGAGGCAAGGAACATAGTCAGCGGTTTGGTTATGAAGAAGGACAGGGCGGTGAACAGCAGGGATACTGCTGTTACCGCTATAACACAAACTGAGAATATACCGGAAGCCTCATTCAGCTGACGTTTTCCAAGCTTGACCGAGATAGTTATAGCTCCGCCCACACCTATTGCAAACCCGAACATCTGCATCAGGCACAGTACAGGCATACTCAGAGATATAGCTGTAAGACCGTCAATGTCGATAAACATGCTGACAAGAATACTGTCAACAATATTTCCAAGCTGCATGGCAATCGTCATAAGTATGCCGGGTACCAAATAGCTGTTGAATTTACGTTTGATCAGATAGTCGTTTCTAACCATTGCTTAATCCTCCGTAAAGAATCCGAAGCCTTCAAGAGCCGCAAATGCATTGGCAAGATAATCTTCGTTTATGATAGGCCACTTGAATCCGAGATGATACAGCATTTTTGTGGTAAAGCCGTTGTCATGTCCGATCCAATAATGTACAGCTTCATCCTGCGAACCCTTGTAAGAGATAAGCGGAGAAAGTATCTCGTTCATTTTTTCGTCAGACATAGCAGCATTGAATTTCTCACTGAATTCCTTCATACTGACAGCTTTCACCGGTACGCCGATACGGTTCATTGCCTCGATAACATCACCCATCTGGACACGATGTCCGTTAGTTGCGTGGAATACAGTGTACTTTCTTTCGGTAGCTGAAAGCGTTACTACTGCCTGAGCCGTACAGTCTATCGGAGAGAATTCAACAAGCTTGTCAAGTGCCGAAACAGGTATCATTCCGAGTCTTGCATACGCTCTCATACTGCGCATGAAATTATTTGTGACAAAGTTTATCTGGAACTCACCGTCACTGTATCGGCTCATAAGGTTGCCTACCCTGACGATCATGCCGTCAAGACCGTCATCTTCAACAGCCTTGAGAAGTACCTGTTCAGCCTTGAATTTTGTATTTGCGTATTTATTGTCAAGGTTCTGACCAAAATACAGCTCGTTCTCATATATTTTTTTATCTACACCGAACTGTGCGACAGTACCCGTACCGGCAATGCTGACGGTCGATACCTGCACAAGACGGCGCTTTGCTTTCAGACAAAGGTCGATAAGATTTTCAACACCATGCCAGTTGATGCGGTCAAGTGTATCATCCTGAACGAAATGCTTTACGCAGGCTGCACAGTTGATGACGGTTCCGAAATCAAACGAGTCAAGACTAAGTATAAGCTCTCTGTCTGTAATATCACCCTTGATAACTTCAATGCGGCTGCCGAACAGCTTTGGCATCGGATCATCAAAGTAGTACATAAGCATATTTTTGAGCCTGTTTTCCGCAGTATCGCTGTTTGCACGCAGCAGGCAATATATCTTCTTGTCGGTAGTATCAAGCAGGCACTTGAGAACATGTATTCCAAGGAAGCCCGTAGCACCTGTAAGCAGAATATCCCCTGTATCTACAATATTTTCCGCTGTATCATCTGTTATAGACTCAGATATGTTATGTGAAAGTGCATTACTCTCTGTGATCTTCATTTCTTCCTTTGCTTCGGGTGTTGTCTGAGTCTTTCCGCAAATGAATTTCTCCATAGCTTCAACTGTCGGATAATCGAAAATATCCTTAAAGACGATCGGAAGCTTCTCCATCATAGCTTTCATGGCGATTTTGGAGGCAGTCAGTGATGTACCGCCTATCTCAAAGAAGTTATCTGTTATACTTACCTTATCGGTACCGAGAGCATAAGCAAAAATGGTGCAAAGCTTTTTCTGGAGTTCTGTTTTAGGCTCTACATAGTTTCTTTCCTCAGCTTCAACAACAGGTTCCGGCAGTGCTTTCTTATCTACCTTTCCATTTGCGGTAAGCGGGATAGCGTCAAGCTGAACAAATACAGAAGGTACCATATATTTTGCAAGACTCTTGCCCATGTATAATGCTAAATCATCGGTATTTACCTTTACACCTGCTGCAAAGTAAGCACAAAGATACTGTCCTGTCTGCTCGCTGTCCTTTACTATAACAACACTGCGTGTAACTGACGGGTAGGAGTTCATTACGTTTTCGATCTCATCAAGCTCGATTCTGAGACCTCTGAGCTTAACCTGATTATCCATTCTTCCCATGAAATATATCTTTCCGTCTTTGCCCCAGCGAGCAAGGTCGCCGCTGCGGTAAGCCGGCAGTCCGTTGAAAGTTATGAACTTTTCGCTGTTAAGCTTTTCATTGGCAACATATCCCCTGCCGACACATTCACCGAGGATCGTCAGCTCACCCGGTACATCAGCCGGCAGCTCATGGTCAAACTTATCAAGCATAACTACCTTTGTGTTGCAGAGCGGTTTGCCTATGGTTATCTTGTTGGATGTAAGATAATCTATCGAGGTAGTGATCGTAGCTTCTGTAGGACCATAACCGTTGTGTATCTTTGCTGTAATTCCGGCACGGCGCATTTTATCATAAAGCGGAGCAGGGAATGCTTCCGCACCGATATCAATGGCTTTCATCTGACAAAGCACCTTAGCAACCTGCGGAACGTCAAGCATATTGTTCATATATGACGGTGTGCATTTCATAACGTCAACACCGTTCCTCTTCATCATTTCAGCCAACAAAACAGGATTGTTTATTTCTTCATCCGTTGCCATAGCAACAGTTCCGCCGTGATACAGACCAAGACTTTCTTCAAGTACAGAAACGTCAAATGTAAGAGCCGCAAGTGCAAGAGAAACTGTCATATTATCGACAAATTCACATGACTGTACATTTATAGGATCGTGATGTATAAAGTTAACAAGGGAATGATGCTCGATCATTACGCCCTTTGGCTTTCCTGTTGAACCCGATGTATAGATACAGTAGCAGAGATTTTCGGGCTGTACACCGGTTTCGGGATTGTCGGTTCTGCCTGTTTCAGACATTTCCTCCATAATGTGTACATTTACGCCCGCACTCTCAAACAATGCTTTTCTCTCTGCGGCAAGAGCAGCAGTTGTCACAACATGCTTTGCACCGGAGTTTTCGATAATATATGATACACGGTCATCAGGATAATCGGGTGCAAGCGGCATGAATGCTGCACCGGCTTTGAGGATACCCTCACGTGCCGCATAAGCGTAAACCGTTCTCGGCATCATAACGCCGACCATTTCATCTATCTGAATACCGCCGTCTATCAGGCTCCATGCAACACGGTTGGCATTTTCATTGAGCTGTGTATAAGTCAGCTTAACGTTATCGGCTATAACAGCGATCTTATCCGGATGTTTTTCTGCCTGAGCTTCAAAGAGCTTATTGCAGGTGGTGTGCGGTATTACGACATCTGTTGCGTTGAATGTATCTATGAGCTTCTGAGCGCCCTTTGACATAACGGAAATTTCTTTAAGCTGCGTCTTTGTAACAAACTGCTCTGCCGTTTTTTCCATACATGCAACAAAGCCACGCATGAACGCTTCGGAATAGCGATCCGAACGATAGTCGCATATAAAGAATACCTTACCCTTCTTTATTGCAACATTGATATTCAGCGGTGCTTTTGCATCACTGAGAGAAAGTGATATCATCTTTGCCGGAGCGTTGCCGATATTGGTAAATGTAAAGCCCTCGCCCTGATATGCAAACATAATGTCGGCAGGTATATCGTATGCACGGGA
This sequence comes from Acutalibacteraceae bacterium, assembly GCA_045224775.1. Classification (GTDB taxonomy): domain Bacteria; phylum Bacillota; class Clostridia; order Oscillospirales; family Acutalibacteraceae; genus UBA1213. The sequence continues at coordinate 3,876 of JBGVAQ010000432.1, forward strand.
AATCTCAGCAAAGGAATAAATATCATTTTCCATACTTCCGATAAGCTGTTCACCGACAGTTTTGATCAGGTCGGCAACCTTGATGTCACCGTCAAGTGCGCAGTAAACAGGGAATGTCTTGACAAGCATAGTAACGGCACGAGCCAGACGGGAATCGTTTCTGCCGTTATATATAGTTGTATAAACGGCTTCCGTCTTGTATTTGTACTTTGCAAGCACAAATGCGAATACTGCATTGAAGAAAGCATTGAGGGTAACACCGTTCTTTTCGCACCATGCTTTTAATCCGGCAATATTGATTACTGACGGTACACGGAACTGATTTGAAGACGGTTCCTTACCGTCAACATCACTTGAAGGCAGGAAGTCGGAATCGGCACCACTGAAAATCTTGTCATAATAAGCCTTTGCTTTGTCATAAGCATCGCTCTGACGTGCTTTTTCCTCGGCAAGTGCAGCCTCAAATCCGGTGTAGCTCTCGGTTTCAAGTGCAGCGCCGCCATAGGCTGCGTTTATATCCTCGATCATAACGGCTTCACTTGTGCCGTCGCAGATAATATGATGGAATTCAAGGAAAAGATAATTTCCGTCCTTTGTTCTGAATATCTTTATACGGTAGAGCCTGCTCTCCATAAGCGTAAAGGGCTGTACCATATTTTCCGGAAGTGTATCTGTGTCGATCAGTTCTGCGACAGGTTCTGCATCATCATTTCTTCTTGCACGGATATCTCCGCTGTCGTTGAGGAACAGCTCTGTTTTCAGATACGGATGTGCATTTATCATAGCTTCGGCAGCATCTTTGAGTTTTACAGGATCAACCGTTTCAGATAATTTGAACAGGAACGGGATATTATAGGTAGTAGAATCCGGATGTGCAACACACTCAACAAAAATTCCGTTCTGTGTCTGAGTGATCGGGTAATCCGGAAGTATATCAAAGGTTTCTGCCGCTGTACTCTGTGCAAAGAAGCCTTCAAGACTCTGTACGGTGCTGTGTTCACGAAGGTCTTTTATAGTAACAGGTACATCAAATGCTGATGACAGCATGACATTCAGCTTTATAGCGCCTATTGATGTCAGTCCTGCATCAAAGATGTCGTTATTTATACCGAAAGCGGTTGTGCCTATTACATCGGAAATGCAGTCGAATATCTTTTTCTGCGTTTCATTCTGAGGAGGTATTGTATCTGCGGCTTTCTTTTCAGGCTTTGGAAGAGCACGTTTGTTAACCTTCTGGTTCTGGTTGAGCGGAATACGGTCTATCTGCATTGTTACCGCCGGAACCATATATGCAGGCTTGTCACGCTTGATAAACTCTGCAAGAGCATCAACGTCAACAGGCTCATCAGCAACAACATAAGCCGCAATATACTTTCCTCCGCCTGTTTCGTCAAATGCCTGAACTGTAGCATCCTTGATACCGGAGAATTTGCGTATAATACCCTCGACCTCGCTCAGCTCGATACGGAAGCCCCTGATCTTGACCTGTCCGTCATTTCTGCCGATGAAGTCCATAATGCCTCCCCTGAGAATACGCACAATATCTCCTGTACGGTAAGCATGTTCATAGCCGGACTTGTCCGAGAAAGGATTGCGTATAAAGACTTCGGCATTCTTATCCGGACGGTTAAGATAACCACGTCCGACCTGATGACCGGCAACTACAAGCTCACCCGGCATACCGAAAGGCAGACGGTTCATATTTTTATCAACAACATACTGTTTCATATTGCAGTTCTGCTGACCGAGAGGAACACGCCTGTAGAGCTTATCAACTGTAAATATATGAGTACAAATTGTACACTCTGTAGGACCGTAGCCGTTGAGGAGACGGAAATCCGGTGCAGGAAGCGGAACGAGCTTTTCTCCTCCGACAATAAGAACATGAGGATACTCTGCATGCGGGAAAAGATCGGCATACTGTCTTCCGACCTGTGTTGTCATAAAGGCATGAGTTATCTTATTGTTATGGAAATAGTCCTTTATTGCAAGAAGATCAAGACGTATTTCCTCGTCTATTATGTGAAGCTGTCCTCCGGAAAGCAGTACCGGATACATATCTATCATATGAGCGTCAAATCCGTAGCTTGCATAAGCGGAAGCACGGCTGTTTTCGTTTATATCCTGCTCCCTGATATACATGTTACAGAATGCGCACAGATTATGATGCTCCAGCATAACTCCCTTTGGCACTCCGGTAGAGCCTGATGTGTAAAGCATGATAAACAGATCGTCCGGATCGGGATTAGTACCGATTTTTTCCGCATCGGGAAGAGCCGGTATCTCGTCTGTATAAATAACAGGGCCGTCATAATTCGGAAGCTTATCCATAAGCGAACGGTCGGCTATCAGATATTTTGCATCTGCATCACGGATCATAAACTCCAGTCGTTCTGAAGGATAGGTCGGATCAAGCGGCTGATAGCCTGCTCCTGCTTTCAGTACACCGATAGCGGCTATCGGCATATACTCACATCTCGGTATAATTACGGATACCGCCTGATTCTTTCCGATACCCTTTGATCTGAGGAAGGCGGCAATATTCTCGGTTATACGATCAACTTCACGGTATGTATAAACATGATCGAGATAGACTACCGCAATATTATCCGGAGTTTTTTCAGCCTGACGGCGAAATAGTGTAACGATATCCGTTATCTCGTAATCATGCACAATATCATTCACTGCTTCAAGCTCTGCTTCTGTTTCATCATCAACAAGCTGAACCTCGGCAGTGCTTTCTTTCTTCGCAAACTCTGTGATAGCTCGCTCGTAGGTTTTCATCATATCACTTATGAAGTCCTCAGTATAGGTGTCTGCATCGTAAGAAATATAATAATTCAGCCTGTCGCTGTCGGGATAGATAATAAACTCTAACTTTGCCTTTTCTTCGTCAAAGATGAGAGGTATGTTTTCGGCTGAGGCACCGCAGAAATTAAAGTTATCACCTTCCGTTAATGTACTCTGGTAAACAAACATTACATCAGCGGTAATTCCAAGATCATGGCTGATCTCAGCAAAGGAATAAACATCATATTTCAGGCTGTCTGCAAGCTGTTTGCCGACCTGCTTTATGTAATCGGAAACGGAACTTTCATCAGGCTTGCAGAGAACGGGATAGGTACGCACGAACATGGATATACTGTCCCTGAAACGAGGATCGTTTCTGCCGTTGTTGACAGTAGTAAATACAGCGTCATCTCTGCCGCAGTATTTTCCGAGCATCCAGCCGAATACAGCGGTACAGAAAGCGTTTTCGCTGACTTTATTTTTACCGCAATATTCCTTGATGAGTGCAGGGATATTTTCTTTGCCGCTTATGTTAAGAATACCGCTGTCCTTGGGCTGTTCATCTGATAAAACATCATTCATCGGCAGACAGTCGCTCTCAACATCACACAAAAGGTCGGTGTAATAATTTTTCGATGCCTCGTAATGAGCACCGGAACGAAGTTTTTCTTCCACCAATGCTGCTTCATAACCGCTGTATTTTTCGGTTGTGAGCGTACTGCCGCTGTAGGCGGCGGAAATATCTCCTAAAAGTATTTTCTTTGACTCTCCGTCAAAAACAATATGATGGATATCAAAGAACAGATATTTTCCGCTGTCATCGGTTATGATGCTGAATCTGTAAAGCTTGCCGTTCTCAATTTCAAACGGCTTTACAAGATCGTTCTTTAACTCATCGACAGAGCCGCAATGAAGCTCCGTTATCTCACTTTCATCAAAGCTTACGGCTGACCTTTTCTGTCTTATCTCACCCTTTTTATTGATGAAAATTCTTGTCATAAGATAGGGATGTGCATTTACAGCCGCCGTTATTGCCGTTTTGAATCTTGGTAATTCTATTTCATCATCTATCTTCAAAAGTGTTGGTATGTTATATATTGTACTGTCAGGATGAGAGCTCATCTCAAAGAAGATACCCTCCTGAGTCTGTGTTATTGAATATTCATCGAATATTTCAAACTCCTCGCTGCCTTCCTGAGCAAGTGCCTGAATGAAGCTCTCCAACTTTTCAACGGTATCATTTTCACGAAGATCACGTATCTGTATATTTACTCCGAAAGCGTCACTGAGTTTAATACAGAAGCCTACGCTGTTAAGTGAAGTCAGACCTGCGGAAAACAGTTCCGTTTCTATTCCGAAATCAGTATTGCCGAGTACTTGAGCAGCAATATCAAATATTTGCTTCTGCATATCCGTTTGCGGTGCAGTTATCTTCTGAGCTTCAGGCGTAAGCTCCGGCAGACGTTTGGTGTCAGTCTTGCCGTTGGCAGTAACCGGCATTTCGTCCATCTGGAGATAAGCTGTCGGCACCATATAGTGTGTAAGGTGCTTTTTCAGCTCGTTACGCAGTTCGTCTATGCTGATCTTCTCATCGGCGGTAAAATATGCACACAGATTATCCTGTCCGCCTAACTTGCGTATGATAACAGCCGCCTTTTTGATATGCGGCTGGGCTGCGATAAGCTCCTCGATTTCCGAAAGCTCAATACGCAGACCTCTCAGCTTTACCTGAGTGTCAAGTCTGCCAAGAATAAATACATTGCCGTTCCTGTCGTACTTTGCATAGTCGCCGGTACGGTACATTCTCTGACCGTGATACTCAACAAAGGCTTCGGCAGTTTTTTCCGGAAGGTTGCGGTAGCCTTTTGCAACACCAACACCGCCTACATACAGTTCGCCTATAACGCCGAATGGCGCAGGATCACCGTATTTGTCAATAATGTATTCGCTGTAATTGAGCAGCGGTCTTCCGATAGTGACATAATCTGCACTCGTAAGATCAGCAGCATTA
>JBGVAQ010000433.1:0-3032 GCA_045224775.1 Acutalibacteraceae bacterium
AGGAAAGGTTCCCGATTTGCTGTTCTGCGTTAAAAATTATTTGAGCAATAAACAATTCCTACCATAGAAACTATCATAACGAGCCATGTCAGTATGATTGCAATATGTGTTTTCCACTCCGATACCAATGCGGCGATAAATTCTCTGATAAAAGCATTGATCCAGAAGTATCTTTTCGTCTTTGCGCCGATACCTTCGGCCCTGATGCCCTGCTGAGAAGCGAAAACGCCGGTACGGAAAACATGATAGTTCGTAGTGGAAAAGGCGATCTTCGGGTCGTCTGTTTTTGCGTCCTGACGGATAAGCTCTTTAGCGTTTTTCAGGTTTTCAAACGTATTGGCGGATCTGTCTTCTGCAAGTATCCTGTCCTCCGGAATACCGCTCTCCAGAAGATAATTCTTGATTGCATCGGCTTCACTGATGACCTCATCATCGCCCTTACCGCCTGACGGAATGAATATGATATCCTTGCCTGTCTTTTCCTTCTGCATTTTCGCAAATTCTATCGCCCTGTCCGCTCTGCCCTTCAGCAGGTTGGTCAGGGTGCCGTCTTTTTTGATCTGACAGCCGTGGATGATAATATAATCCTTGTCAAAGGCCGGTATCCTTTTAGCCGCTTTTGTTGACAGTATGATCGTGCCGATAAGTATAAGCTCAAGGTATGACGTGATCGCAAGAATTGAGTTTTCCACAAACAACTCTATATACAGTGCCATACCGTTCTGGTTATGCACATCTACAATGGTTGTACGCTGCAGGAACTCGCCGAGGGCAAAGGGGAAGATAGTGCCAAGACAGACCGTTATCCCAAGAATACAGCCCAGCATATTCCTCCAGTTGCGGCCTTCCTTTTGCATAAGCCGAATATTGCTTAACGTCACCAGAATGAACGTGATAAATGCGGCAGTAAGAACGACTGCTGAGAAAAAGCCGGCAGAGCTTAACAGCAGTTCAACAGAATCGATGAGTCCTCTGTTTATCTGGGTGAGAAGAAGCAGCTGCTCAACAAACAAGCCTGTCAGAAACAATGCAAAGCCGATATTTCTGACATTTTTGTACTGATACAGATCTCGCTTCATTTCCTTTTTGATGTGCATGAATAAGCCTATGATCAGTACACCTAAAAATATCGTTATTGCGATAGGAAAGCACCAACTGCCCGTGCTTTTACCAAAATAATTGTCCTCGGTAATAATACCTAGGCGGTGCACATAAACAAACCTCATATCGACAGTCGATTCGGGATCATCCAATGGAACAACAGATACAAAAACTCTTCCGGGCGAGACCGATTCCAATGTGATATAAAAGTGATCGCCATCGCTGTGACTGTCTGTTACCCGTATAATTTCTGTATCCCGCCCGATTTCTGCATCCTGCTCGACCTTTACCTGTAACCGGTCGGCTTTATCGGAATATCCCCGGATATCCACATCCATGACATACCTGCCGCCGACAGCTACGCTGTAGACAAAGCATAAGCACAGCATAGCAGCCGCTAAAATAAAATATTTTCTCTTTTTCATAGTTTATTTGGTTCTCCTGTTATTTCACGGTGCTTTCGTTTACAGGGAAGGTGAAATAGGTATCGGGATACGGCTCATTCTCTAATGTAAAATGCCACCACTCCTCCGGCAGAGGCTTAAAGCCGTTGTTTATCATCGCTTCCCTGAGTATCATACGGTTGTTGTACTGTTCCTCGGTGATATTCTTGTAATCCGGGTGACTCAGCTCGCCGAAGTAGTCGAAGGTACCGCCCATATCGACCTCTTTTTCTGTTTTCATATCAAATAGCGTTAGATCGACTGTACTGCCGCGGCTGTGTCCGGACTTCTCTGCAATATATCCCTGAGCGAACAGAACACTCTTGTCCAGTTCCGGATAGAAATATGACTTCATCCGTGTATCGTCAACATCCTTTGCCCAGTTCATAAAGTTAGTAACAGCCTTCTGAGGGCGATAGGCATCGTAAATCTTCAGACGGTATCCTTTTTTGATGAGCTCATCGCTCGCTTTTTTCAAAGCCTCGGCAGCTTCCTTTGTCAGCAGTGCAGTCGGCTGCTCGTAGCCGTCTATCCTGTCTCCGACAAAGTTATAGGTGGAATAATAGCGTATCTCAAGGATCGCATCCGGCACAACATCTGTCAGCAGGACAAAGTCGGAGGCATCTTCTTCCGGCTTCACTTCAACAACACTGGATTGAGTATCCGTTGAAGACTGATCTGTCGATTTGTCTGAACATCCGCTGAAATAAGCTGCCGATGTCATAAGTATGATTCCTGCCATTAACGCAGAATAAGCTGACTTGATTTTCATTTTATCCTTCTCCTTTATGATGTCTGTTCTTTATGCTAGTCCCCAAAAAGATGAACTGGTTCATCTTTTTTCGGGCTGAGGTGATCCTGACTTTTTGTCTGAATACTGGTAGGGGATAGATATCGGCGCACTGCTGCGGAACATATCCTTGTGTCCCTTGTTCATTCTGACGCACTGCATACAGTACACTGCACGTCCCATGTTCAGACATTCAGCACATGACTTCTGTTCATCCATTTCTTTTCACCTCACATCCGCACAAAACGATGACATAGGTCATCATTTTTGCAATAAAAAAGACCATTCCCTCATCGAAAACAGCCATCTTTAAAAATAATATTGACTTTTCAAAAAATGTATTGTATCATTGAAATGTTAAAGTCTAAAAAAGTATCGAAGCCGGCTTGTCACTCACAATAACTCGCCGGCTAAACATCAATCATGAATCCCCTCTCACGAAAGACATTTGATACAATTCAAGGTATATAATACCTTTGGTTGCAATAATAGTCAATGGTCGATTCATATCTTGATGTGAATTCGACTTCTTTTTTGACCTGAATTTCTGTTGCAGTTTTTTTGATTGCAATGTTAATTTGCACCTTGAAAACTAAACATAGCCCGTATGGATCAGTAGGACAAGAACCCCGCTATTTAAATCGTCTGACTGCAACAGCCTTGTTTTCTGCGAGGATACGAACGATGTCGGCGTGATA
>JBGVAQ010000434.1:0-1717 GCA_045224775.1 Acutalibacteraceae bacterium
TAAAATTACGTTATCAGCTATCCTTACACAGGTCAGAGCAGAGCTTGGAAAAACAGCGGTTATAGATCTTGACAGAGATATTGCGACTTATGCTGTTTGTGTATGCAATGAAAAAAAAGAGTTGTTTACTCCGGTACACAAACTGAAAGCTGAGATGCTTACCTGCCCCAAATGCGGTAAACAAATGAATTTTAGAAGCATTCATTCTCTTAACGGAAACGAAAGCTTTTTAGAAAAAACTCCTTCGCAAATTGGTATCCCTCCGCTTCACATATTTTCCGGTCGTGTTGGAATGAAGTGTAAATATTATGAATTCACTGATGATGAGTCAATTGTGTTCAGTTAACGGGAGGTGTTTTGTGTGAATGCTCGTATGCGACGTTTGGCTGCAGACTGGGAGCAGATACAAAATGAATTTAAGGGACATAAAAATATTGTTATTACTCCAGATGGCACTGACCCACCCGAAAAATATCATGTTACATATTTTTTGAATGGCATCTATTTGTTGCCTGATGGAAAGATCCAAACTCTGGGCAGACATGAAGTTGAGATTATTCTTCATGCAGACTACCCAAGATATAAACCGATATGCAAAATACTAACACCTATATGGCATCCCAATTTTCGTGATGGGCAGATATGTATTGGTGATATATGGGGGGCTGGAGAATCTTTATCGGATATAATAATTAACATAGGAGATATGATTCAGTACAAAAGTTGGAATTCCTCCAGTCCCTTGTCTGCGGATGCAGCCCAATGGGCTATTGAGAACAAACATTTATTTCCGGTCGGTACAATCGATTTATTCGGGGCTAAGGAAACACCGATCGAAGATGTTCAGATAGATTGTGATTTCGATGACAACAATAGCTATGTGTTTTCTCAGCAACTGTCAGATTCAGAAAAAGCAGTTTCTTCTACAAAGCATACAGTTTATCCTCAAAAAGATCCTTTAGCAAATGATTTTGATATTACTCCTGAAGAATTGAAAGGTATAGATTTTGTTCCTTCAGCAAAACGAATGCAATCGGCTTCTATACAAAAAACAATTGCGAAGTCAAAAGTGAATATTAAGACAATATTGGTAAAAGGACTTCTTTGGGCGTTGATTGGGGCGATTATTGGTTTTGCTTTATCAGAGTTGTTATCACCGGTTTATAGTCAGCAAAATATTGCAGGGATGTTGGGGAATAAGCATCTTTCTGATTACTTTCAGTTTTTAGAAGAAGCAAATGAGGTATTTGCTGATGTGATGAAAGAATATGAACAGTATTGTAAGGATAATAATATTGATAAAAATGCTGAAGGAAAGTTATTAGAATGGTATAATACAATAGCTTCAACAGATGCTAAGTCAAAAATGAATAAATATATAAGTATTCAAAACAAAGCCGAAGATGAGTTGCAAAAGTCTTATAAATATGAGTTTTCATCCTCAGAAAAGAAGCTTTCAGATGAGGTAAAAAGAGTTGTCCGTATTCATTCGGCCATCTGGTCAGCTATTATTGCGCTCTTTATTGGGCTTTTGTTAGGTATAGGTGAAGGTGTTTATTATGGCTCAAAGGAAAAAGCACTTAAATATGGAGCTATAGGAGCGGGTGTATCAGTTGTTCTGGGATATTTGAGTGGGTATCTTGCTCAATTGATGTATGCTTCGATGCTTGGGGATGATCCTTCTAAAGTATCAGCAGCACTCATTAGAGGCTTAGGA
>JBGVAQ010000435.1:0-1624 GCA_045224775.1 Acutalibacteraceae bacterium
ATTGCAGGATACTACAGGGCTATCAGTACATTATCAAAACAATAATGATAACACTGCTATTTCATACTTCCAGGACATAGGTGTTGATACCATGGGTTTAAGCATTAATAACAGTGATAAAGAATTTCAAGAGACAATGGTCAACGGTTGGAAGGGATATATGAGCAACAAAAAAGGAGATGTTTTCCTGATTTGGTCTGATGGACTATACCTTTACTCACTTGCTGGGGATTGCTCAATAGATATACTTTGGCAGATGGCTGCAGACATGGAATAGGTTTTTCATGTACTAACACAGAAAGGCGAAGGCAACGATGAAAAAGAAGATTTTGATAGCAGCAGTTGTTGTACTTATGGGTGTTCTGATATCAGCATGTGCGGATAGCCCATCCAGTCAACAGATTACTATTCCAGACGTGTCAGGCATGACAATCGAGGAAGCAGAAATGGTATTGGAAGAATTCGGGGTTTCGGTTGGCGATGTTACTTACGATACATCTAATCATGAAACCGGCGTTGTGCTGATGCAAAACCCACCTCCAGGGGACAGTGATGCAAAGATACAAGTTGATTTAGTCATCGGTGACAAACAATAAATGCAGTTTTCTTTTCTATTGCAGTAACCATTGGTGTAATACTATTACGGGAGCAGTTATAAAGAGAGATGTGATTAACTACACGGAGTTTCTATGGATAGGGTCAATATCCCCGGCGAAGCGCCGGGCAGCGCAACGTACTATATGGGATTTGCACCGGAGGAATATGGCACAAGACTCTATGAAATGGAGTATTACGGAGATGCTGTGATCCGGAAAGTCTTGATGGATATCGGAAGTCAGCGGACGAAGCCGAACCAAGTTGTTTCCTCATCAAGAGAATACGAGGATCTGGTTTGGAAGAGCAAAGGCAGGACAATCTATTCCTGCCGTTTTGAGGTTGCCTATAAGAATCTCGATGTGATAGTCATGCCCGATTTTGAAACAAAGAGACTCACACTTAAGGTCGACCCGACAATCAATCAAAAGCAGAAATCACAGCTCGCAGAGTTCTTTAAAATCCTGACGGAACCGGATTATTATGAAGTGAAAGAACTGGAAGAAATCGAAGATGAGCTGCGTATTCCGGAACTCTTCAAGCGTCTGGCAATCGTTGCTCTGGTGATTATGATTATTACTGCAGCACTGGATCTTCTTGGAATATTTGCGGATATGTCTGATATGGCTGCACTGAAAATCACAAACGCATTGCAATTTGTCTCTGTGCTTTTTATGGCAGTATACTGGATATGGATCGCAGTCAAAAAGCGGCAATTGAAACGACAGAGGAAGCAAAATGAGAGAAGGAAGAAAACAAATGAATTATTCAACAATAAAACTTCTTGAAATAATCAACGCAGCGGTCTGCATAATTGTCTTTGGGGCTGCTATGACATTGCGGCTCCCTGCTCAGTCAACCAGTTGGATGATCACCTTGATCGTAATGCTATTCATCCTTGAACATAAATGCAACCGGAAATATCCACAGTGGGACAGACTCTGGAAAATGCCTCCAGCCGCCATAGCTGCTTTTGTATTGCTGCTTGCGGTGATGGTAATCGGAGCGTTTGTGACAGAAAACGGGGTTG
>JBGVAQ010000436.1:0-2712 GCA_045224775.1 Acutalibacteraceae bacterium
GAAATTTTGTACATTTTTATCGTAAAATAAAAGTAAAAGCTGCTGCATGAACCTGTCCAATGCCCATGCAGCAGCTTTTATATATAAATTATTTCTTAGAAGATGTCTTTTCTTTTTTAACTTCTTTTTTACTGTCTTTATCAGAAGTGTCTGTTTCAGCTGAGTTTTCAGCGTCACTGTCATTATAAACAACAGCCTTGTCGAAAAGCTCCTCAACTTCCTTTGATGGTGATTTTGTAATGAGAGTTACAACAACTGCACATATAAGACCTGCTATAAAACCGGGTGCAAGCTCATATATCTTTGTATCGTACAGCATCGTATTATATGTTGAACCTGTACCCGTGAACATAAGCATCCATGCTATATCAACTATCGCACCGCCTGCTATACCCGCAACCGCTCCCTTGAAATTAAAGCGTTTCCAGAACAGGCTGAGAAGTATTGACGGGCCTATTGAAGCACCAAAAATTCCCCATGCGTTTGATACAAGATTCATTATTGAGCCTGAATTCGGATCTGATGCAATAAACAGCGCTACAAGTGCAACACCGAGAACGACTATTCTGCCTACCCACTGCATTTCCTTATCGCTTGCCTTATTCTTGCGGAATACAGGCTTATAAACATCGCTTGCAAATGAAGATGATGCCGAAAGAAGCTGGCTGTCTGCCGTACTCATTGATGCCGCAAGAACTGCCGAAAGAAGTATGCCCGACATTATACCGGGGAATATCTGTCTTACCATCTTTATGAACACAAGCGATTTATCCGCTGTGTCCTGATCGAATCCAAGATACATAAGACCTATAATTCCTATGGCTACAGCAAAGAATACTATAAATGCTGTCCATGCAATACCGATAGCGGCAGATTTCTTCATTTCCTTCTGTGAACGGATTGACATAAATCTTATGATGATATGAGGCATACCGAAATATCCCAGTCCCCATGCAAGACCTGATACTATATCCTCCCAGTTTGTGAATGCGTTCCAGTAATTTGCAGTAGGTGTCGCTATATCCGAAATAGTATGTATGTGTGAAAGGTCAATGGCCGACATTGCAAATATCGGTGCTATAAGCATTCCGGCAAAGATAAGCATTCCCTGAAAAAAGTCTGTCCAGCATACAGCGGAAAATCCTCCGAGGAATGTATAGCTTACTATGATTATTGCCGCAAGATACATTGCAACCTGTGCATCTATACCTATAACTGTATGGAAAAGTGTTCCACAGGCTTTAAGGCTTGACGCTGAATAAACCGTATATGCTACAAGAAATACTGCTGCACATACTATCTGCAGTGCCTTTGATTTTGAAAGAAAACGGTTTGTAAGATACTGTGGGATAGTGATAGAGTCATTTGAAACTATCGAAAACCGGCGAAGTCTTGGTGCTTCAATCAGCCAGCTTACTGTATAGCCTATTGCAAGACCTATCGGTATCCATATTTGTCCGAGACCTAATGCATAAACTGATGTTGGCAGTCCCATGAGAACCCATGCACTCATATCCGATGCACCTGCGGAAAGTGCTGTTACCCATGGCCCCATTTTTCTGCCGCCGAGAAAGTATGTTTTCTCTCCTCCGCTTTTTGTCTTGATGAAGAAGAAAACGCCGATGCCCAGCATGAAAAGAAGGTATACTATAAATACACCGACTTCCGACCAGTCAAGATTTGTGGGATTCAATTTTAAAACCTCCTGATGAATATTTATTGTTTTATAAAAAAAACACTTTGTTATTATAGCATATTAAACTGTAAAAATAAAGCATTATTTTTAAAAAAATATTTGTTTTTTGTATATTTCTCCTATAGAACTTCCGAAAAAATCAACACACAAAAAAGCCTGCCCTTTATGAGCAGACTTTTTTGTATACGGGGTTTATTAATATAAGCAAAAAGTAAAGTAATGTTGCTGAATCATATGAAAAGCGGTGTTGAATAGTAGCGGTCGCCGCTGTCGGGAAGAAGTGCAACTATCGTCTTGCCCTTGTTCTCAGGTCTTTTTGCAAGCTCAAGTGCGGCAAAGAATGCTGCTCCTGATGATATACCTACAGATATGCCTTCCTTTTTAGCTATGAGCTTTGAAGTTTCAAATGCGTCCTCATTTGCTACGGTAATTATCTCATCATAGATTTCTGTGTTGAGAACATCAGGAACAAAGCCTGCGCCTATGCCCTGTATCTTATGCGGTCCGGGTGTACCCTTTGAAAGTACCGGTGAGCTTTCCGGCTCTACTGCAACTATCTTTACATCCGGATTCTGTTCTTTCAGATATTCGCCTATACCTGTAATAGTTCCGCCCGTTCCTACACCTGCTACAAAGATATCAACCTTGCCGTCTGTATCTTTCCATATTTCAGGACCTGTAGTTGCCTTATGAATTGCAGGATTTGCAGGGTTGACAAACTGTCCCGGAATAAAGCTGTTTTCTGTTTCAGCTGCAAGCTCTTGTGCCTTTGCTATCGCACCCTTCATTCCCTTTGCACCGTCTGTAAGAACGATCTCTGCACCATAGAATTTGAGGATATTTCTTCTCTCGACGCTCATCGTTTCAGGCATTGTTATGATTATCTTATAGCCCTTTGCTGCTGCTATTGCTGCAAGACCTATTCCTGTGTTTCCGGAAGTAGGCTCGATTATAGTTGTGTTTTCATTGACAAGACCTTTTGCTTCCGCATCCTCAAGCATTGCCTTTGCTATTCT
>JBGVAQ010000437.1:0-4395 GCA_045224775.1 Acutalibacteraceae bacterium
GAATGATACAGTAATACATACAAATTCTGACGCTTCAAGCGTAATGATGAACGTAAACGGACGTGACTTAAACTCTGAAAACACAGAAGGACTGAGCGTTTCAAACGGAACAATAACTATAAGCAGTGACCTGATTCTGTCCTTGTTAAATCAGGGCGAAAACCTTATTACATTTGAATTTCCTGACGGTGCAATAAGCATTAAAGCAAGTCTTTTTGAAGACTCATACCAGCCGACATCAAAAAAAGGTACAGAGGAAAGCCCGAATGATGAAAGCAGTACCGAATCATCGGCTGACACTTCGGATAAAACCCCAGAAAACAGTCAGGAAAGCAAGGCAGACAGCAAAAATGAAAGCTCATCAGAGGAAAGCAAGTCTGAAAGTTCAGAGTCTGTTTCCTCAGATTCTGAAAGCCGTAATGAATCGGCGGAAGATATCAGCGAGGATGAAGTAAAGGACAAGACATCTGTAAAAGAAAAGACCGCTTCTGAAAAAAACAACAACATTGGAGTAATTATCGTTGTTTTCCTTGTAGTTGCAGCTATAGGCGCAGCTGTTGTTGTTTTCATAGTCCTCAATAAAAAGAAAGGCAAAGCCGATTAACAGCCAAATAGTCCCAAACGCAAAACAGGTACGTTTCAATATAGAACGTACCTGTTTTTTGTGTGTATCATTATTATACAGAGAGCTTTTTTAGGAATGCCTTTGTTCTTTCATTCGAGGGATTGTCGATAACATCCTTCGGCGCACCCTGTTCGATTATGTAGCCGCCGTCCATGAATATTACACGGTCGGATACGGCTCTTGCAAAGTCTATTTCGTGTGTAACGATAACCATTGTCATTTTTTCCTCTGCAAGCTCTTTCATTATTTTGAGTATGCCTGCTGTTATTTCGGGATCGAGTGCGGAGGTCGGTTCGTCAAAATACAGCATATCGGGATTCATTACAAGTGCCCTTGCTATCGCAACACGCTGCTGCTGACCGCCCGAAAGTTCACAGGGATAGGAATTTACCTTTTCTTCAAGTCCTACCTTTTTGAGTATCTTCATACTTTCTTCAATGACTTCTTCCTTATCACGTTTCAGAACGTGTATGGGAGCGTCGGAAACATTTTTCAGTACATTGAAATGCGGGAAAAGGTTGAAGTTCTGGAACACAAGGCTGAAATGTTTTTTTGCCTCTTTAAGTTCGGATTTTGAGGGATATACAGCCCTGCCGTTACTGCTTACGACAACAGGCTTTTCACTGTAGCTGAGTTCGCCGTCATCCATAGTTTCTAAAAATGTCGCACATCTGAGAAGTGTTGACTTTCCCGAACCTGACGGACCTATGATAGATACTACTTCGCCCTTTTCAACAGTAAGGCTTATGTCCTCAAGTACTTTTTTGCCGTTAAAGCTTTTGCTTAGATTTTTTATTTCAAGAAGCTTCATTTTCTTCACCTCGTTTACTTATAATAGCTGAGTTTCTTTTCTATGCGTGACATAACAAATGCAACGATAAAGTTGAATACATAATAGAAAAGACCTGCTGCGAAAAGCGGTATAATGTTTGTCTGAGCTGCTGCGATCTGTTTTGCAATAGTAAATATTTCTGTATATGCAAGTACGAATGCAAGGGAAGTGTCTTTTACAAGAGTTATTATCTCATTTGCTACAGGCGGCAGAACGTGCTTTACCATCTGCGGGAATATTATTTTACGGAAAGTCTGACCGTTTGTATAACCGAGAATTGATGCAGCCTCTCTCTGACCGTTTGGTATAGCCTGTATGCCCGATCTGAATATTTCCGCAAAGTAAGCCGCATAGTTGAGTGAGAAACCTATTATTACCGCATAAAAACGGTAACCCTTTCCAAGCTCCCAGCCGAATATATAATAAGGGCCGTAGCATACAACAAGAAGCTGGAGCATCAGCGGCGTACCTCTTATTACGGATATATAGAAGCTTGCTATCATCTGTACTATCTTGAATTTTGACATTCTTATGAATGTAAGGATAAGTCCCAGCGGCAGTGAGAACAGAAGTGTTAGAACGAATATGAGTACTGTACTTTTCATACCGTCTGCAAGCTGAAGGAACATATCACCGTAATTAATGCCGCTGTCCTCTTTTTTCTGTGAGGGAGAAGAATTTTCTTCCTTGTCGATATATTTATCGTCGGCACTCAGACATACGCTTGTTTCGAGCTTCCACTTTTCGGCTATCTTGTCGAATGTGCCGTCAGATTTCATGGCAAGGAGTGTTTCCTGTACTTTATTGCGGAGTGACTTGTTTCCGAGCTTGAAGCCTATGCCGTATTTTTCGCTTGAAACCCTTTCTTCGAGCAGACGGAATTTGTCGCCTCTTTTGGATATCTGATAATTTGCAACGCCGATGTCCATACATATAGCCTGAACCATGCCGCTTTCAAGGTTGAGGAAAGCACTGTTATAGTCGGAAGTCTGCTGTAATTCGCTGAATGATTTCGCAAGCTTTTTGTTTTCGTCTGTAGCGTCATCACCTGTAAAGGCTGCGAGTGCTGATGAATCAGCCTGTACAACGACAGTTTTTCCTTTAAGGTCGGAAAGCTTGTTTATATCGGAATCCTTCTTTACTACAACTACCTGTGAATTGTCAATATACGGAGTTGACCATGTATATTTGTCCTCACGGCCGTTTATTGTGAAGCCGTTCCATATACAGTCTATCGCACCGCTGTTAAGCTCCATGTCTTTGGAGTCCCAGTCGATAGGCTGTTTAACAAGTTCCCAGTTATTGCGTTTGCAGACCTCAGCTGCAAGGTCAAGGTCAAAGCCGACATACTCACCGCTTGCATCCTTGTAGCCGTATGGCGGAAATTCCGCATCAAAGCCTACTGTAAATGTTTGTTTTTCGGCATGAGCCGTTATCGGCAGCAGACACATGAACATACTGATTATCATTGAAAATATCAGTACCGTACCGATAAGACTTTTTAACCGTCTGTTTTTTGATTTCAAATCCGACATTTTGATTTTTGCCGCATATAAAGCGGCATCCTCCTTTTTAAAAATATTGCTGCTTATAACTGGCAGTTTTTAAACACATGCAATATTATACAATATAGATATTTATAAATCAAGATGGTTGTAATTTTATTTCAGAATGCAGTGAGAAATAAAAATGCACAGGCACATCGGAAATGCACCTATGCAAAAAGCACCAGCTTTTTTATTGACTTTCGTATGCAGAAGTATTATAATATAAACAGAAACAAGGTGACTGACCGATTACGGCAGCCCCGAAAAGGATCTACTTAAAAAGTAGCCGCTTTATTTGGAAGGTGAAGCGGCTGCTTCTTTTTTTGTTCATCATTGTGTGTGTGACGATATCATACAATGTGCATTTTGACTTTGAGCTATAATTGAACATTGTACATTGAACATTGTACATTGTACATTGAACATTCTCTCCGCTAACTTTTTTTAACGAAAAATATGCTTTACCTATTGAAAAAAACAGTCAAATGATATAAAATATAAGTGACGGTGTGTTAGTGATTAGTGGTCAGGGATTTTATAAAAATTCCACTTTCCACTTTCCGGATTCCACATTGAAATAAAACCGAAAGGATGTTATTGAAATGAATTATCTTAACAAGAAAACAGTAGAAGACATTGATGTAGCAGGCAAGAAGGTTCTTGTTCGCTGCGATTTCAACGTACCGTTTGACGGCGAGGGCAATATCTCCGATCCTAAGCGTATCGATGAGGCTCTCAAAACTATCAAGTATCTTGTAGACCATAAGGCAAAAGTTATCCTTTGCTCACACCTCGGCCGTCCGAAGGGTGAGTTCAATATGAAGTACTCTCTCGCTCCCGTTGCAGCATATCTTTCAAAGGCTCTCGGCTTTGAAGTAAAGATGGCTGCTGACGTTGTAGGCGAAAGCGC
Organism: Acutalibacteraceae bacterium; assembly: GCA_045224775.1. Classification (GTDB taxonomy): domain Bacteria; phylum Bacillota; class Clostridia; order Oscillospirales; family Acutalibacteraceae; genus UBA1213. The sequence goes on from JBGVAQ010000437.1 coordinate 3,915, forward strand.
TAAGAGCATCGCTGCTTCTCTTCAGGACGGCGAAGTTGAGCTTATCGAAAATGTTCGTTTCCACAAGGAAGAGGAAAAGAACGATCCTGAATTCTCAAAGCAGCTTGCTTCTCTTGCTGAGATATATGTAAACGATGCATTCGGCACAGCTCACAGAGCACATGCTTCAACAGCAGGTGTTGCTGATTATCTCCCCGCTGTATGCGGCTACCTCATTCAGAAGGAAATTTCTGTAATGGGCGGCGCTCTTACAGAGCCTAAGAGACCTTTTGTTGCTATTCTCGGCGGCGCTAAGGTTTCAGATAAGATCGGCGTTATCACAAACCTTCTTGACAAGGTTGATACACTTATCATCGGCGGCGGTATGGCTTATACATTTATGAAGGCTCTCGGTTATTCAACAGGTACATCTATCTGTGAGCTTGACAAGGTAGAGCTTGCTAAGGATATCATGGCTAAGGCTAAGGACAAGGGCGTTAAC
>JBGVAQ010000438.1:0-4389 GCA_045224775.1 Acutalibacteraceae bacterium
GGAACTGGCAGAAAAAATATATGTCAGCGGAAAAGCCGTAAGCAAATGGGAAACAGGCGGAGGCTTTCCCGATATAAGCCTGCTTGAACCCCTTGCAAAAGCACTTGATATTTCTGTTATAGAACTGCTTTCAGGTGAAGACATTCAGAATAATAACCGTTCATCAAACATGCTGAGAAGTAAATTCTATGTATGTCCGATATGCAGGAATGTGATATATTCTGTAGGAAACGCTGTAATAAGCTGCTGCGGAATAACACTGCCGCCTGCCGTGTGCTGTAGGGAAAATGACGAAGAACATCTTATCAGAACAGAAAAGGTCGAAGATGAGTATTATGTTACGGTAGATCATACCATGACAAAAGATCACTATATCTCATTTCTTGCCGCTGTATCGGATAACGGCATTCAGCTTGTAAAGCTCTATCCTCAGCAGCAGGCTGAGGCAAGATTCAAAATAAGCCGAACAAGATACATCTATGGATACTGCACACATCACGGTCTTTTTACAATCAAAGTATAAAAACATTCTCGTTTGAAAAAGAAAAAAGAACAGCATATTGCTGAATAATAACGTATGGGGTATTCGTTTTGAACGGGTATCCCATCTTTTTCTTTGAGAAAACGGTTACAGTTTTGTAACAAACGAAAATAAGGCTTTGTTTGTCCCCACTATTGTCCCCTTTTGTTTTGTACAATATATTTGAAAAGAAATGAACTGTTATGTCGTTTCTGTAAAAAATCAGATTGGAGTGATTCTTGTGAAAAAATCGTTAAAAATCATTACTGCGTTGATATTATGTATTTCACTATTTATGATACCGATGCAGGTAATGGCAGCACCCGAGGCAAAAGTAACCAAACCCCTTTACATAAGCGAAGTAAAGGTAGGTATGGGCTCAACATCCGAAGAAGCTGCCAAAGAGCTTTTGGAGGAAGGTTTTACCATTATTAATGGTGATGACGGCAAGTATGCCGACCTCAACGAAAAAGCCGGTTCGAACAGCGTTATGAAGGAAGGACTGAAAAATAAGATCGTCTATATCGGTTATAAGACTACCGATGATCCTAAGAAAGCTATAACCGACCTTGCCGTAATGAACATGAACGGCGGCTACAGCGTTCAGGATTATGAGACACTTATGGCAAACCACCTTGAAGGTGAGATAAAGCCCTTTGTTGACCGCTTTATTTCCGCACTTGAAGAGTACAGAGAAAACTACAAAAAGCCGGATAATACGCTTAATCACATCAGAGCAGATTATTACCGCCAGATGCTCAACAAGCTTACTGACGACGATACAGGCGGCAAGCCCCTGGGCGATCTTCTCCTGAATGAAACGAAGTATGAAATGGGCGATGATAAATACAATGATCTTTCCGATGCCGAAAAGAAAGACCACGCCGATATTCTTACCATTCTTATGCAGGGCAACGGCAGAGCAATAATTTTGCTTGAAACGCTGGTCACAAAGTCCACCGACAGCGCAGATAACACCTGGCTCGACCGTTTTGTAAAGATGAATACAGATGATTTGATAGCGCAGATAAAAAAGGACGATCCGTCTCTCACAACCGAAGCGGATATCATGGCAGAGCTTGACAAAAAGTACAACGATACCGCAATGAAGCTATATCAAAAGTGGGATGACTTGTACGAGATCATCTGTGACAGTGATGATTCACTCAATGAAATCCAGAATGCCGAGCCGATAGGTGACGATACTTTAACTGAAAAAGTTGAAAAAATAGATCTTAAAAATCCAACTAAGGAAGATGCCAAGAATCTGTCAGAGGCTTTTAAAGCAGGCACTAATTATGTGGGCACAGTACTGAAACTTGAAGAACTTACTGTTGTTGAATATCTTAGCAAAACTGAATATGGGGACGGCTCTTTGCTGGATTTTTTTGAACGTGACATGAGCGAATTATCAATTGATATTATCCGTTCACTCTATCCTTTAGCCGCTTCGTTATCAAAAGGTCAGATCGCAGGACTTGACTTTATTTCGTTTGTCGATCTTTTCAATATGGCACTTGTTAACGAGGAAGGTTATACAGATGCAGATACGGGTAAGGATATCGAAGAAATGAGTCCTGCTTCCGTTTATCAGGATGTTGACCGTGAGATATATGAGCCGGGCGGCGTTGCACTGACGAATGCGGCTCTCCGTACAGGAGCAACAAAATTAGATGATGACAGTGACTTTATACTCACTCCTCTCGGCTTTGTTTTTTGGGGACTTACCGGATTAACAGGTTTTGCAGCAATTAAAAGCTACGCAGTTTATGCAAGAACTCTTGACGCTATCGCAGAGAATGGTAAAAAATCATGGACTGCTTATGTCACCAGGATCGGTAAAGGTGCAGACGATTATCAGATCGACTATGTAGCGTTAAGCAATATGACCGAAGAAGGTGTTGAGAAAGCTTTTAAGGAGGCAGACCAACTTTATGATGCCGCCCAAAAACTCGCTACAAAATCCAAATTGACTCATTGTCTTTATAGCGGTTTTACAGTCGTAGGAGCGCTGCTTGCCGGCTACTCTATCTATACAACTTTCAAAGAGATGATTGATTACTACAAGGTCAATTATACCCCAATTCCGAAATTTATCGTTGATGAGGCAGATATTACTCAGGAAGTTAACGGTACAAAGATAGTTATCAATAATCAGACGGCATACTACAAAGTCGTTCCCTGCAACCGCAAGGAAAGCAGCAGCGATATCGAAAAGAATAACTATAAGATACTTGGTACTTCAAACGACCTTAACGGCGACGTAGGCAAGCAGTGGCTCGCTCTTTACAGCGTCAGATATGAATACGGCAATCCTATCCTTGCAGATTCATTTAAGGTAGTAAAGGGAAGTGACGATTTCCCAAGCGGATATGAGACAGGTATTCATCGTTTCGGCGAAAAACCGGCATTCAATCTTACATCCAAATACTACTGCTTTAACGATGACGTGAAGGGCACTTATGTTTACTTCAAAAACGGAGCAGAAACCGTTGCGGCTATAGTCATGGGTGCAGGTGAAAAAACGACCGATAAGACCATAACCGACAATAAAGCCGGAGAAAATACCACAGGTTCATTTTTCTCTGCCGGTTCTCTTGCCTTAGGCGCAGGAGCTGGTCTTCTGCTTGGAGGCGGTATCGCCGTGTTGATTCTCCTGCCCATTATGAAAAAGAAAAAAGAACAGCAGACCGCTGAATAAATCAAAACGATAGCCTGAGGAGGCTGACCTCCTCAGGCATCCGAAACCAAATCTGTTATCGGTTTGGTTTCGGATGCCTGAGATACAAATAAAAAATCAAAGGGTGTGATCTCTTGTGAGGAAAATAAAACGATACAGGAGAGTATTACAGCTGATACTTATTGTCTCTCTTATTATCAATATAATGTTCAGCGGAGCGTTTACAATCTCTGCCGATGCAAAGGAGTATAACAGCGGCTCAAGCATCTATGTCGGAGACCTGAAAGTTGGTGATATCATCAGCAAGGGTTCGGTTCTCTATCCAAGTATGGAGTATCGCATGGGTGTTACAACAGCAGAACTGAATGTTGACGGCGAGCAGTTCAAGATCAGACAGTCCTCGGAAGAAACCTACACCACCAACCGCACTCTGCGTGTTGACAGCATAAAATACAGCATCTATTCAAAAAATATCTGCGCCTACAGCCTGAAAACCTACGATGAAGAAAGCAATCTACATAAGAACTATAAGAACAATGCTCATATATATGTCGGGGATATGAAGATCGGCGACATTGTCGGTGCAGGCGCAACGCTTCATTCTTCGTCAGACGGCAATGGATATAATGCATTTGAAATCTATCTTGATGAAAGCTCGTCAAAGGCTAATGGCAGCTATTTTGAATGGAGTCCATCTACGCCCATGAGGCTTATTTCGGCTGAAAATGACTATTACAGTCCCAAAAAGCTTATAATGAGATTTGAAACATTCTATGCTGAGGGCGAGGTCGGTTCAGAGGCTTCACTTTGCGCCGCATTGAACAAGGACGAAGTGATCGTTTTAGCAAATAATATTGAGCTTTCCGACTGCTTTTTTGTCAGAGACGGAAAAGAACACACGCTCGACCTCAACGGCTACACACTGTCACGCAATATGGAAAGCAAAACTGCGACAGGTCATGTGTTTCAGGTCAACAAGGGTTCAAAGCTGACAATAAAGGATTCAAGTACTGAACATTCGGGACTAATCACCGGCGGTTTTGCGCCGAATGGCGGCGGTGCCTATATAGACGGTGAACTGATTATTGAGGGAGGAGTTATTGCAGGCAATACAGCCGACAACGGCGGCGGACTGTTTATCAGAGGAGGCACCGTGACAATAAATAAAAATGTCATTATAGAGGATAAT
>JBGVAQ010000439.1:0-6763 GCA_045224775.1 Acutalibacteraceae bacterium
CATACAGCATCGGGATATTCTTTTTCAAGCAGACTTACTGCAGTAAGAGCTTTTTCTTTATTATCCATTTTTTCACCTGAAATATGTTCATATAAATTTTGAAATTATCTTAGAAGCATTGGTAGTATCTGTTTCACGCACGACTGATTTTACATCAAGCAGCTTTGAAGGTACTACAGACAGCTTGTCAATACCGAGTGAAAGGAAAAACGGTGTCATATATACATCAGAAGCAAGCTCACCGCATATTGTTACAGTCTTGCCCTTTCTGTGTGCGTTTTCACATACATATCTTATAAGTCTGAGAATAGCCTTGTGATAAGGTTCATAGTAATATTCAAGCTTTTGGTTCTCACGGTCCATAGCCAGTGTATATTGTGTCAGTGTACTTGTGTCTACTGCAATAAAATCGGATACTCTGCATATATCGTCAGAGATGATAGCGGAGGCAGGCGTGTTTATAAGTGCACCTAATTTTACATTATCCGAATATTTTTGTCCTTTTGCTTTCAGTTCCAGCTTTACATCTTCTACAGTCCGTCTTACATACTCTATTTCCTCAATATTGTTTACCATAGGCAGGAGTATGCTTAAATGACCATATTGTGATGCCCTGTACAATGCCCTTAGCTGAGTCATAAAGAATTCGTTATTGCTCAGCAGTACCCGTATACCTCTGTAGCCTATCGCAGGATTTGTTTCATCAGGTATATCGAGATATTTGATATCCTTTTCCGAACTGAGATCAGCAAGACATATTACAACCTCCGAGTTACTGAAAGCTTTAAGTATTGTGCTGTATGCTTCTAACTGTTCTTCTTCTGTCGGAGGGGAGTTCCTGTTTACAAAAAGGTAATCCGATTTGAAAATGCCTATACCTTCGGCATCATTGTTTTTTGCAGCACCTATGCTTTCGAGTGATGATAGTGTTGCCGAAAGTATTATTTTCTGACCATTTTTTGTAATGGACGGCAGACCGAGCTGATTTTTGAGCTTTTGCTGCTTTTTGAGATATATTTTCTGTTTTACTTTATATTGAGTTATCGTTTTATGGTCGGGTGCGATTATTACACGTCCGTTCTGACCGTCTATTATTGCTTCCATGCCGTCATAGTTTGAAAGGGATTCCTTTATCTGTATTACAGACGGAAGTCCCATAGTTCTTGCAAGTATAGCGGTATGGGAATTTTTTGAACCCTTGTTTGTAACAAATCCTATTAAATTTTCGTTCTGAAATGTGATAGTTTCACTTGGCAGAAGCTCATTTGCTGCGATTATGACAGGTGTATTGTCATCTGAGAGTTTTTCCTCTTTTTGCGGCATAAGCATTTCAATTACAGTATTTGCAGCGTCTATTATGTCGGAACCTCTTTGTCTGAGATAATCGTCTTCGAGAGAATGGAATATCTCAGCTATTTTTTCGGCGGTATTCCTTACCGCATATTCGGCATTTATATGCATATTATTTATGCATGATTTTACTGTTTCAACGAACTTTGAATCTTCAAGTATCATTATGTGCGTCTGAAATATAACAGACTCATTTTTGCTGACATGTTTGCAGGCTTCATCATAAAGTGTCTGAAGGTGCTGTTTTGCCTTTTCAACTGCCACTTTGTATCTTTTGAGTTCAGCCTCTGTATCCTTTATTGTATATTTCGGTATATTATTTTTGGGATTTGAGTAAAACGAAAGTTTTCCTATGGCGATACCGTTTGAAACGCCACGTCCATATAACTCCAACATAAGTTTCACTCCTTTCATGTTTATTACTGAAAACACGCTCTCAATATAATTAAACAATATATTAGAAAAAAAGTCAACTGTACAAAATGTAAAAATTGTATAATTGTTTGTAAAAATGTACGTTATTGTCGATAAACACGGTTGACGAAATAAAAACTTCGTGTTAAAATTGCTATTAATCTAAGGAAAGGGTGATATTGATGAAGAAAAAAATAATAATGGCGTTATGTCTTTCGGCAGTTCTTACATTTACAATGTGCAGCTGTTCGGGAGGGGATAAAAAGGAAGATAAACAGTCATCTGCTGATGTGAGCAAAACAGAAAGCTCTGCGGTACAGGATGAGTCATCATCTTTACCTGAAGGAATGGGAGAGCTTCTTTATAACAGCTTCGGCAGCCTGTGGAGCGGCGGAACATATTATATAGAAACGACTATGGCAGTTGAGCCTGTATCTCTTTCGTCCGAGATAAAGAAGCAAGAAAGCAAAAAAGAAGAAAGCAAAAAAGAAGAAAGCAAAACGGAGGAAAGCAAGACTGAGGAAAGCGAAACTGAAGAAAGCAAGACTGAGGAAAGCAAAACCGAAGAAACAAGTGAAGAAAGCAAGAGCGAAGAAAGCAGTCAGTCAGAAAGCGAAAATGTAATGGTATATAATTACAAGATAGCTGTCGATCAGGATAAAGAACTTGCTATGGTTGATATAAAAATGCCCGATGAAACTTACGGACATCTTATCATAAAGGATAAGAAATGCTGCAAGCTGAATGACGACACAAAAAGTTATATGTCACAGGATTTTACAGAGAATGTAAAGGCATTCGGCGAGATATATACAACACAGCTTTATCTTGGCATGATGAATAATATCAGACTTGACAGTCATGGAAAGGCGGATTTTGAGTCGCCGTATAATGAAAAGGAAAAAGATCTGGATTATGAGAAATACATACTCACTCCCGATTCCGATTCATCCGATGCTGTTTCAAAGGCATATATAACATATTATTTCAAGGACGGAACACCGTATGCCGAACTTCTCGAAACCGATCTCGGAAAGACGACATTTATTTTCCATAAGATAAGCAATAAGATAAGTGATGACAGTATATTCAGAATACCTGATGATTATACAAACGCAGGTAATCAATCAGATGAATCATCTGTAGAATCGTCAGAAGAGCCGTCAGAAGAGCCGTCAGAGGAATCATCTGAGGAATCATCAGAAGAACAGGACGATGAATGATATTATCTGCCGCAGAGAAAATACTTTGCGGCAGATTTTTTTGTGTATCCAATAAAAAATATATACAAATACAGTGATATTATGATATAATATGTTTAAAATGAACAGAATGGCGGCGGTATAAAAAATGCTCAATATATCACATCTTACAAAGAAGTATCATCGTTTTATTGCAAATGATAATATATCGTTTATGGTTAATGACGGTGAAATAGCGGTGCTTGCAGGGCCTAACGGTGCAGGAAAGTCAACGGCTATAAAGTGTATAGCAGGACTTTTGCGTTTTGAGGGCGAAATAGAGATAAACGGTTTCAGGAACAAGACGCTTGAAGCAAAACAGATACTGGGATATGTACCCGAAATACCGGCACCGTTTGAACTTCTTACAGTCTGGGAGCATATGGAATTTATCGCAAGGGCATACAGGCTTGAAAACTGGCAGGAAAGAGCGGAAATGCTTGTAAAACGCATGGAGCTTTACGATAAGAGGAATAAGCTTGGCAAAGAACTTTCAAAGGGAATGCAGCAGAAAATAAGTATATGCTGTGCATTGCTTATAGAACCTAAGGTCGTGCTTTTTGACGAACCGTTTGTAGGACTTGATCCCCATGCTATAAAGGAACTTAAAGCACTTCTCAATGAGATGAAAAAAAGCGGTACTACAATAATCATAAGTACACACATGCTTGACAGTGTTGAAGAATTCTGGGACAGGGTATTTATAATGATGAACGGCAGGATAGAAGCCGAAAGGGAACGTAAGGCAGTCGAGCGAAGCGGTGAAAATCTTGAAGAACTGTTTTTCTCGATAACCGAAAAGGAAAGCGTAACGGAAGACGACTGACAGCGGAGGTGGGAAATATGAACGCTGTATTTTATATGCTGAGGAAAAATGTAAAGAATGCAATAATAGATACACTGAAAAGTCCGCTGAAGCTTATAGTATATCTTTTTATAGGTGCGAGCATAGTTTTTGCTGTGATACGTGGATTCATGACGGAACGTGCGGTTGAAGATATGCTTGATGAAAGAATACTCTACGGTGCTTATCTTGCGATACTTTATTTTATAAGCATACCTATCATGCTGAAAGGTCTGAGTACAGGCTCAAACTTTTTTAAAATGAGTGATGTAAATAACATATTCGTTGCGCCGATATCTGAAAAGAAAATACTTACATACGGTATCGGACGCCAGCTTGCAACATCACTTTTTCTTGTTGTATGTTTTTCGGCATACGGAAGTATGGCTGTAAAGATGTTTGAAATAACTGTCGGACAGGCGCTTATGCTTGTCGGCGGTATAGCGATAATGCTGTTTATAGTGCAGATGACCACACTTCTTATCTTTTGTCTTTGCAGTGCAAAACCAAGGCTTACTAATCCTTTGAAGTATTTCATATATTCTCTGCCGATATATGCACTCGGAACAACGGCTTTATATATGTTCAGCAATGGTATGACGCTTGAAAATCTTTACTCTGCTATCTCAAAGCCGTATCTTGAATATGTACCATTTGTAGGCTGGGTACACGGTCTGACTTTTGGTATTATAGGCGGAGATATGCACAAGGTGATAATATACGGTTCATTTCTTCTTGCAGTCTGCATACTCAGCGTGATAATTTTTATAGTCACAAAGCTTGACTATTACGAGGATGTTCTTGACAGGGCGGAAAGCTATTATGAATTTATAAATAATATCCGTTCCGGAAAGGTAAGCGACACTGACTGGCTCGGCTCAAAGCCGATAAAGCTCAGAAAACAGGGCATAAACAGGGGAAAGGGTGCAGCTACAATATTTTTCAAGCATCTGCGTGAAGGTGCAAGACGTTCAAGGTTCATGTTCTTCAATATAAATACCATCGTACTTTTAAGTGTATCGGCTGTTATAGGTCTTGCAATGAAAAGCTTTTTCGGTGAGCCTGATAAGGTGACTGTTATATATATAGCCGTAACGGTGATATGCTCGTATGTACAGTTCTTTTTCAGTGCGGCAGGCGACTGGGTAAAGGAGCTTAACAAGCCTTATATATTCCTTATCCCCGACAGTCCTGTAAAAAAACTTATAATGGCAGGTGCAACAAGTATCATAAAGCCGTTTATTGACGGTGCAGTATCATATCTGTGTCTTTGGCTGCTTGTCGGCGGAAATCTGCTTGAAGTTTTTGTATGCATACTTGTCTACGGAAGCTTCGGCTGTATATACATAGCGTCAAACATACTTGCTCAGAGGATAGTCGGCATAAGCGGAAACAGAGGTGTATTCATAACCTTTTACATGGGTATAATGACAGCGTTTTTAATTCCCGGAGTTGTAATAGGTCTTGTACTTCTGTCATCTGTGCCGGGTGAAATGCTTTCGATGTCTGCGGCAATACTCGGCGCACCTGTTGTATTATGGAATTTCTTCATATCGTTTATGACGTTTTTGCTGTGTAAAAATTTACTCAATAACATAGAATGACAATTATTGCCTTGAAGAAACGGACGGAATATGGTAAAATCAGATTGTCATTAAAATAAAACGGAGTTTTGTAATGAGAATACTGGGTATAGATCCCGGCTATGCGATAGTCGGATATGGTGTGATAGAATTCAGCGGCGGCAGATATTATGCCGTTGATTACGGTGCAATAATAACTGATGCCGGTACGCCGTTTCCTGTGCGTTTACAGCAGATATACAACGGGCTTGTTTCCGTTATAATAAAAAACGATCCTGCCGAAATGGCAATAGAAAAGCTGTATTTTCAGAACAATCAGAAAACGGCTATTGCTGTTGCGGAGGCAAGGGGAGTTACCTTGCTTGCGGCTCAGAACAGCAATCTTCCGATAAGTGAATATACGCCGTTACAGGTAAAAACAGCCGTGACCGGATATGGTCAGGCTCATAAACAGCAGGTCATGGAAATGACGAGAAGGCTTTTAAAGCTTGAAAAAATACCTCGTCCCGATGATACAGCCGATGCGCTTGCGATAGCTATATGTCATGCGCAAAGCTCGGCTACAAGACTGCGAGATCTGCTCAACAGAAAAATGACTGAAAAAAGGTGATTTATTTATGATATACAGTCTTAACGGGACACTTGTACATTCCGGACAGGGTTTTGTCGTTATAGAATGCGGCGGAGTAGGCTATAAGTGTCTTGTTACTATGAATACATTGAGGACACTTCCGAAAACAGGCGAAAAGACAATGCTCTATACACATATGCTTGTTCGTGAAGATGCAGTTGAGCTTTGCGGATTTGCAACGACTGACGAAATGAACTGTTTCAGGCTTCTTATATCTATAAGCGGAGTAGGCGCAAAGGTGGCAATAGCCATTTTGTCGGAGCTTAAACCCGAACAGCTTGCACTTGCCGTATCTATGGGCGACAGTAAAATGCTGACAAAGGCAAGCGGTGTAGGAAACAAGCTTGCTCAGAGAATAATACTTGAAATGAAGGATAAGATAAAAAAGCTTGGAATAGCTTCGGAAGCTGCACCTTCGGGAGCACCGTCTGCGGCAGTTGTTTCTGCGACCGTAAATATTTCACAGGCTATCGGTGCACTTGCCGTACTCGGCTATACACCCGATGATGTTATGCCGTTTATGACCGACATTGATCCGGATATGTCTGTTGAACAGATTATAGCCCAGACTTTAAGAGCGATAGGAAAGAAAAATTAATAATTAATAATTAATAATTAATAATTAATAATGCCTCCATCTTTGAGGGAGGTGGCACGAAGTGCCGGAGGGAGTTCTTCACGCAGTTTCATATAAAGTATA
>JBGVAQ010000440.1:0-10123 GCA_045224775.1 Acutalibacteraceae bacterium
CTTCATGATTGCGTCATCAGATGATTACATCAGAGATATGAAGATCAATGAAAAGCTGTCGTCTTTGCTGACGATTATCATGTCAAAATCATGGCATCCAAACAACAAAAAGCCTGCACAAAAGAGAGGTGAGCTTTCTTCTGTCAAAGCATGGCTGGATGCACACTATACGGAAAAAGTCAATCTGGACGAGCTTGCCAAGCTATTCTTTATCGACAAGTTCTACCTGACAAAGATATTCAAGGAGCAATACGGAACAACCATCAACACCTACATATCCCAGAAAAGAATCACAGCCGCCAAACAGCTACTGCGCTTTTCCGATAAAACAATAGAGCAAATCAGTGCTGAAATCGGCATCAGCGACACCAATTATTTCACAAGGCTCTTTAAAAAAATCGAGGGCATTCCCCCCGGAGAATACAGACAACAATGGTAAAGCAACCAATAATTCCGACAGTTGCTTTACCGGCTTTTTATGCCTGAATTCAGAAAACCAATATTGTGCTATGATTCACCAATATTGTCCATTATCAAAGAACATAAATTATGTCATAATGACACAAAGCTGATTTTTTTAAAAGTTAAAAGTTAAAAGTGAAAAGTTAAAATACTGCAATTCGTTTGTCAGTTATCAGAATTTGCGTATCTTACTAATCAGCATTATCAAAGAAAGCAGAGGTAACAATATGAAAAAAGCATTGATTACAGGTATCACAGGTCAGGACGGTTCTTATCTGGCAGAGTTCCTGCTGGAAAAGGGCTACGAAGTACACGGCATTACCAGACGTGCATCCATTTCCAACACCGCAAGAATTGACCATCTTATTGCTAAACACGCCATCACACTTCATGACGGCGACCTTTCCGATTCATCCTCACTCGTTCGCATTATCGGCCTTGTTCAGCCTGATGAAATATATAACCTTGCCGCACAGAGCCATGTGCAGGTATCCTTTGATGTTCCAGAATACAGCGGTGACGTTGACGCTATCGGCGTTCTGCGTATTCTTGAAGCTGTCCGTATTCTTGGCTTGACAAAGAAAACAAAGGTATATCAGGCATCGACCTCTGAGCTTTTCGGAAAGGTTGAGGAAGTTCCTCAGAGAGAAACAACACCTTTCCATCCTTACAGCCCATATGCTGTTGCTAAGCAGTATGGTTTCTGGATAACAAAGGAATACAGAGAAGCTTACGGTATGTTCGCCGTCAACGGCATTCTGTTCAACCATGAATCAGAACGCAGAGGAGAAAATTTCGTTACCAGAAAGATCACCCTTGCAGCAGGTCGCATCGCAGAAGGACTCCAGGATCACCTTGAGCTTGGCAACATGGACAGCCTTCGTGACTGGGGTTATGCAAAAGACTATGTAGAATGTATGTGGATGATTTTACAGCATGAAACACCCGAAGATTTTGTTATTGCCACCGGCGAACAGCACACCGTCCGTGACTTTACCGAAAAGGTATTCGCAGCTAACGGGATCACCATCCGTTGGGAAGGCAAGGGCATTGACGAAAAGGGCTATGATGCCGCAACCGGCAAGATGCTTGTCTGTGTCAATCCGCAGTGGTTCAGACCGACAGATGTTGACAATCTCTGGGGCGACCCCACAAAAGCCAAGACCGTTCTCGGCTGGAATCCGCAGAAAACCAGCTATCCTGAACTCGTTCGCATCATGGCAGAGCACGACAGAGAGCTTGCTAAACGCGAAGCCGCTATGAAGAAAGCATAAAGAGTGTGGAGAGTGGAGTGTGGAGTTGTGAAACGCATCTGCTTTTATCTGTCCGACCATGGTTTCGGACATATTGCAAGGAATATTCCGATCATTGTATCGGCTGTCAGAAATAATGATGCTTGTGTTTATGTTGTTTGCGGTGAGCGTCATATAGAGTTTGCAAAACAGAATCTTGAAATGATGCTGACTGCGGAAGAATATCAAAGAATATCATTTCGTTCAGAGCATACAGACATTGGATTGATATGCAAGCCGGGCACTTTGCTTGTCGATACCGAAAAGCTGACACAAGCCTGCACAGACTATCTTGAAGAACTGCCGCAAAGAGCCGCACAGGAAGCCGAGTGGTTGAAAGAAAACAAAATAGATGCTGTTTTGTGTGATATGCCCCTTTGGAGCATAGAGGCCTGCGAGCTTGCAAAAGTGCCTTTATTGTATGTCGGAAATTTCACCTGGACGGAGCTTTACAGAGAATTTCTGCCCGAAACGATATGGAAGGCTTACGCAAGCTATTACGGAAAGATCAGACACACCATGCTATACGCTCTGCATAACCCTGAAATGTTGGAATTTCTGAAAGACTCTCAAATAACAAAGACCTCTGTAACCGCACGTTCATTTAATGAAAATGCTGTTGCAGAGATCAGATCACAGCATAAAAGACCGATAGTATTTGTTGCTCTTGGTATGTCGGCACAGTTCAAAGAACCTGTTGATGTGTGCAATGTGCCTTATGATTTCTATACGACAGAGGGCGTACCTCTTGTTGGAAAAAATGTGGGGGTCATTCCATATTCAACGTTGAACACTCAGGACTATGTTGCAGCTTCCGACTATTTGATTTCAAAAGCCGGATGGGGGACAGTTGCTGAATGTCTGCTTGCACGAAAGCCGATAGCGCTTTTCAGGCGTGACAGTGTTTTAGAGGACAGGACAACAATAAGATTACTTGAGGAAAAACATCTTGCTGTTTCAATCACGCAGGATGACCTCAAAAATATAGACGGAATAATAGAAAAAATGAAAATGCTTGACGGTACTTACACAGAGTTTTACAACTGTGCTGATGAAATTGCCGACAAGCTGATGTTACTAAAAGGGGAATGAATTATTATGATGGAAAATAATGCGAAAATATATGTAGCAGGTCACAGAGGAATGGTAGGTTCTGCAATCGTCCGTGAGCTTGAAAGACAAGGCTACACAAACATAATCACACGTACACATAAGGAGCTTGACCTTTGCCGTCAGGACGATGTAGAGAAGTTCTTTGCAGAAGAAAAACCGGAATATGTATTCCTTGCTGCTGCAAAGGTCGGCGGCATTATAGCAAACCAGAATGCTCTTGCAGACTTTATGTATGACAACATGATACTTGAAATGAACGTGATTCACTCCGCATGGAAAAACGGCTGCAAGAAGCTTGAATTCCTCGGTTCATCCTGCATTTATCCGAGAATGGCACCCCAGCCCATGAAGGAAAGTTGCCTGCTGACTTCTGAGCTGGAAAAAACAAACGAGGCTTACGCTCTTGCAAAGATATCAGGTCTGAAATATTGCGAGTTCCTCAACCGTCAGTACGGCACCGACTATATCAGCGTTATGCCGACTAACCTTTACGGTCCCAACGATAACTATCACCCGACACACAGCCACGTTCTCCCGGCACTTATCCGCCGATTCCATGAAGCAAAGGAAAGCGGAGCAGAGTTTGTTACCTGCTGGGGCGACGGTTCACCTCTCCGTGAATTTCTCTATGTAGATGACCTTGCAAACCTCTGTGTATTCCTGATGAACAACTACAGCGGCAACGAAACTGTCAATGCCGGCACTGGCAAGGAACTGACCATTAAAGAACTGACCGAGCTTGTTGCTAAGGTCATCGGCTACAAGGGCGAGATTCGCTGGGATACAAGCAAGCCAAACGGTACTCCAAGAAAGCTCCTTGATGTATCAAAGGCAGAAGCACTGGGCTGGAAGTACAAGACAGAGCTTGAAGAGGGCATTAAACTTTCTTATGAGGACTTCCTCAATAATCCGATGCGTGCAGAACGCTGAGCTCTCATTGCTTTTTGTGGGTAATTATCCACTCTGAAAGCTCTTTACAATCGGCGGTTCCTGCTGCAACATCAAGGATCATTTTGATCAGATCATCATCCGAATACACTAATTCTATGTCATTAAGGAGTAAAAAAATCAACATTGCATGAGTACCGATCCGCTTGTTTCCATCAATGAAAGCATGTCCCTTTATCAGTCCGTATCCGAGCCTGGCGGCTTTCTCAATGATATCAGGATACAATTCACTCCCTGAAAAGGTTTGAAACGGGGCGTTTAATGCGGAATCAAGTATTCCTTTATCACGGATACCATGTATTCCACCATAACGGTCTATGAGGTGTTTTTGCAGTTCAATGATCTGCTTTCCTGTCAGAACTTTCATTTTGCAAGCTCCTTATAGACTTCATCGTTTACAGCCATCAGCTTTTCAGAAAGCATTGCCACATCATTGTCGTTTGCTTCTGAAAAAGGAACATCATTGTCAAGTGTCATGCTGAAAGGGATTCCTTTTACCGCAACAGAGCGTTTTAGGAATATTCTTAATGCGGTTGACAAGTCAAGTCCCAGTTTATCAAAGATCTCAGTGGCCTGTGCTTTCAGATCGTCTTCAATGCGGAATTGTACAATAGATGTAGCCATAAGAAAACCTCCTGATGATTAGTATGTGCTTTAATTGTATTACAATGTCATTCGTTTGTCAATAATGAAAGAACTCCACTTTAGAATTTATTATTTAAAGAAAGGACTGTGGTATGATGAATATAGTATTGCTTTCCGGCGGCTCAGGCAAGCGCCTTTGGCCGCTTTCCAATGATATTCGTTCAAAGCAGTTTATCAAGATATTCAAAACAGAAGACGGAGACTATGAATCTATGGTTCAGCGTGTCTACCGTCAGATCAAGAAGATAGACAGTGATGCAAAAGTTACGATTGCAACCTCAAAAACACAGGTTTCTGCTATCCACAATCAGCTTGGCGAAGAGGTAGGTATCTCTGTTGAACCCTGCCGCCGTGATACATTCCCGGCAATCGCTCTTGCTACAGCATATCTGCATGATGTTCTCGGTGTGCCTGAGGATGAAGCTGTTGTTGTATGTCCGGTTGACCCTTATGTTGAGGATGATTATTTTGCAGCACTGAAAGCTCTCGGTGAGCAGGCATCAAAGGGAGAAGCCAATCTTGTGCTGATGGGCATAGAGCCGACCTATCCCAGTGAAAAGTACGGATATATTATTCCGGTCAGCAAGGATGAAGTCAGCGCTGTCTCTACCTTCAAGGAGAAACCCGACACCGAAACAGCAAAGAACTATATCTCACAGGGTGCGCTCTGGAATGGTGGTGTGTTTGCCTACAAGCTGAAATATGTTCTTGACCGTGCCCATGAGCTGATTGATTTTACAGATTACAACGACCTTTTCTCAAAATATGACACCCTGACGAAGATCAGCTTTGACTATGCTGTCGTTGAGAAGGAAACAAAAATTCAGGTCATGCGTTTCTGTGGTCAGTGGAAAGACCTTGGAACATGGAACACTCTCACCGAAGCAATGGAAGACAGTGCTATCGGTGACGCAATGATGAACGAGGACTGCACTGATGTTCATATAATCAACGAGCTGAATGTTCCGATACTTGCAATGGGTCTGCATGATGTGGTGATTTCCGCAAGTCCGGAAGGAATCCTCGTTTCCGACAAGGAACAGTCCAGCTATATCAAGCCTTATGTTGACAAGATAGACCAGCAGATCATGTTTGCTGAGAAGTCCTGGGGCAGTTTCAGAGTGCTTGACGTTGAAGACAAAAGCCTTACGATAAAGGTAACGCTCAACCCGGGAAACAGCATGAATTACCACAGTCACAAGAACCGTGACGAAGTATGGGTATGTATTTCCGGTGAGGGAAAGACGATCGTTGACGGCATGGAGCAGGAATTTACAGCCGGCGATGTGATAACCATGCAGGCAGGCTGCCGCCATACCGTTTTTGCAAAGACTGAATTACAGCTCATTGAGATTCAGTTGGGGGAGGATATAAATGTACAGGACAAACAGAAATTCCCTCTCGACTGATATACATAAGCCGTTTTTGTTAAAACCGGTTGGCAAGGATTACCTCTGGGGCGGCGACAGACTGAACTACGATTTCGGAAAGAACATTTCTATGTCGCCTCTCTCCGAAACATGGGAATGTTCCACTCATCCGGACGGCCCGAGTACGGTAGTAAGCGGAGCATTTTCCGGACTTTCCTTACCGGAGGTCTTAAAGCTTCACCCTGA
This sequence comes from Acutalibacteraceae bacterium, assembly GCA_045224775.1. Taxonomy (GTDB): domain Bacteria; phylum Bacillota; class Clostridia; order Oscillospirales; family Acutalibacteraceae; genus UBA1213. The sequence goes on from JBGVAQ010000440.1 coordinate 6,077, forward strand.
ATTCATGGGGACACATCCCCGTACACAAGGTGAACTGCCTATACTCATCAAATTCATTGACGCCAAAAAAGACCTGTCCGTACAGGTTCATCCCAATGATGAATACGCCAACGAGCATGAAAACGGACAGCTTGGAAAAACGGAAATGTGGTATGTGCTTGACGCTTCTCCTGATGCAAAGTTGGTATATGGTCTGCACCATAAAACCACACCTGAACAGATGCAGAAGGCAATAGAAACCGGTACGCTTGAAAAGTATCTCCAGAAAGTACAAATCAAGAAGGACGATGTATTCTACATCGAGGCCGGAACGATACACGCAATAGGCGCAGGCGCTTTGATTGCCGAGATACAGGAGAATTCCAATCTCACATACCGTTTGTATGACTACGACCGCAAAGACAAAAACGGCAAGAAGCGACCTCTCCACATTGATAAAGCACTTGCCGTTGCCAATCTTGACGGAAGTGAAGAGCCGCACCAGCCAATGAGAGTGCTGAAATATCAACCCGGTTGGGCGAGCGAGCTTCTCTGCCGATGCAAATATTTTCAGGTAGAGCGTATCATGCTGAACACCGAGAATAATCAGAACATGGTACAGATGCAGGTAGGCAGTATTTCATTCAATGTTTTACTTTGTGTCGGCGGCTGTGGTGTTATATTTTATGGAGACGAAGCCATGCCATTCTTCAAAGGCGACTGCATTTTTGTTCCTGCCGATTCTGTCGAAATGCACATTCATGGCAAAGCTTCACTTCTCAGAGTAAGCTGTTGATTAAAGTTAAAAGTGAAAAGTTAAAAGATAAAATAGTGCCAACCAATACTTTCTCAGACTCAAAAATATTTTAACTATTAACTTTTAAAATTTCACTTTGATAAGAAGGGTGATATTATGGATTATATGAAGGAATACAGGCGTTGGTGCGAGCTTGCAAAGGGCGACAGTGATGTTGAAAACGAGCTTGCGGCTATCGCAGATGATGAAACAAAAATAGAGGATGCTTTTTATCGTGACCTTGCTTTTGGTACAGGCGGATTGCGCGGTGTTATCGGGGCGGGTACTAACCGCATGAATATCCATACCGTTGCAAAAGCTTCACAGGGACTTGCAGATTATGTGATAAAGAATTTTGCTGAGGGTGACAGAAAAATCGCTGTCAGCTATGATTCGAGAATAAAATCCGATCTGTTCTCAAAGGTTGCAGCAGGCGTTTTTGCAGCCAATGGTATTAAGGTGTATATTTATACAGAGCTTATGCCGACGCCGTGTTTATCCTATGCGGTCAGAGCTTTGAAATGTGAGGCAGGAATAATGGTAACAGCGTCACACAATCCCTCCAAGTACAATGGCTACAAGGTTTACGGTGCAGACGGTTGTCAGATCACCACTGAAGCGGCAAAAACTATTCTTGCTGAGATCGAAAAGCTGGATATCTTTGCGGATGTAAAGACAAGTGATTTTGAAGCCGGAATTGCAAACGGTTCTATCGAATATATAAGCGAGGATATCTATACCGATTTCGTGGAGGAAGTCAAGAAGCAGTCAGTTTTGTCTGCTGATGATAAGATTGACAAGAATGTTGCAATCGTATATTCTCCGCTTCATGGTGCAGGTTTGAAGCCGGTTCTTCGTACTCTCAAAGAGATGGGTTATACCAATATTACGGTGGTTAAAGAGCAGGAAGAGCCGGACGGCAATTTCACGACCTGTCCGTATCCGAATCCGGAAATCAAAGAAGCTATGGATCTGGGTATGGAATATGCACAGAAATACAATGCCGACTTACTTCTTGCTACCGACCCCGATTGTGACCGTGTTGGTATTGCTGTCAGAACCCCTAAGGGTGATTATCAGCTTTTGTCAGGCAACGAGACCGGCATGCTCCTGCTTGATTATATCTGTCAGAAACGCATTGAAAACGGCACTATGCCTCAGGATTCTGTATTTATTAAAACAATTGTTACCATCGACATGGCGGAGCGGATCGCGGCACATTACGGTGTGCGTACCGTGAATGTTTTGACAGGCTTCAAGTTTATCGGTGAGCAGATCGGGTTTCTTGAAAAGCAGGATAAAGAGGACAGCTACATCTTCGGCATGGAGGAAAGCTACGGCTACCTCAGCGGCAGCTATGTCCGTGACAAGGACGCTGTTGACGGTGCGTTTCTTATCTGTGAGATGTTCGCTTACTACAAAACAAAAGGCATATCACTTATTGAAAAGCTTGACGAGCTATACAAAAAATACGGTTATTGTCTGAACACCCTGCATTTCTATGAATTTGACGGTTCTGCCGGGTTTGCAAAAATGCAGGACATCATGAAGAAGTTCCGCGGTGACATCAAGACAATCGGCGGTAAAAAGGTGGAAAAGATTCTTGACTATGCACAGGGACTTGACGGTCTGCCGAAATCCGATGTGCTGAAATTCCTGCTTGAAGGCAACTGCTCGGTTGTTGTGCGTCCTTCCGGCACAGAACCCAAGCTGAAAACCTATCTGTCCGTTAGTGCTGAGAGTATGGAAAAAGCTGCCGAAGGCGAAAAGCAGATATGCGATGATCTTGACAGGTATTTTAAATGAACATGGCTGAAAATATTATAAAGATACTCTATGATGTTTTGATGATCTTTTATCAATCATTTGGGGTTGCAGTGTTGTTTGCTGTCGTGTTCATGTTTGTATACAAGAATAATTCGGGCTTGAAAGAAGCTGTAAAAAAATGGCTCATGTGGTTCAAAAGTGAAAAACAGTTCCGTAGAGTATTTTATTTTGCATTCTATACTGCTATTGTGTTATTCTGCACGTTATTTGATCGTACACTGTTTGATAATCCTCTTTCAAATGTTCTGGGAGAATGGGCCTTTTATGAAGATGTAAATGGAAAGCCTGCTTTTAATGCCAATGTCCCTGAAAACATTTTTATGCTTGTTCCTTTTATATTTCTGTTGTTTTTTGCGTTTAGAGAGAAGATATTAAACAACAACGTTTCATTTCTGACCATACTATGGAAATCTTCGGTAATTTCATTTTTATTATCATTATTGATCGAGACATTGCAGTTGTTTTTGCATCTGGGTACTTGGCAGTTGTCAGATCTGGTATATAATACTGTAGGCGGAGTATTGGGCGGAGTGGTATATTTTTTTACATATAAAATAGCTCAGAAACATAGAAATAAGAAAAAGTATTTCTCAGGAGGATGAATATGACCAAAGAAGAATATCGCAAGGCCATTGATAAAGTAATATATCTGTCCCGCTATGCAATCAACGGTGAAGTACCGGACAAAGAGTTCATTGCTTCAATCAATCTTGAACATCTCTATAAAGCAGCCAATAAACACAATCTTTGCTCTATCGTAGGATATGCATTGGAATCGGCAGGTGTTTTTGACCATTCTTTCGTTCAGGCAAAAGCCAAAGCAATACGAAAAGTAACGGTCATGGAAATCGACAAGGAGCTTCTCTTTGAACGCTTTGAACAGGAAAAAATTTGGTATCTACCGTTGAAGGGGACAGTTATCAAAGACTTATACCCTTCTATCGGATTGCGACAAATGGCAGACTTTGATATTCTTTTTGACAGCAGATATCAGAAAAAGGTCAGAGAAATTTTTCTTGAACTTGGTTATTCATGTGAACACTTTGGTATCGGAGATCACGATGTGTATTATAAAATGCCTGTGAGCAATTTTGAAATGCACATAGCCCTTTTCGGAGAACACAGAAAACGTGAGCTTAATGAATACTATCGTGATGTAAAGCGCCTGATGCAAAAAGACGAAAATAATAACTACGGATATCATTTCAGTACCAATGATTTGTATATCTACATAACCGCCCATGAATACAAGCACTACAGCGGCAGAGGTACAGGACTTCGTTCCTTGCTTGATACATATATCATCTGGCAGAAGCTTGGTGACAAACTTGAACCTGAATATATCCGCACCGAAACAGATAAGCTTGGTATTACTGATTTTGAACAGAAAAACAAACAGCTTGCACTTGACCTTTTCAGCGGTAACGAGCTTTCATCAGAAGAAC
>JBGVAQ010000441.1:0-1713 GCA_045224775.1 Acutalibacteraceae bacterium
AGGAAAGGATAAGGCGGCAACTCCACGTCTTGAAAAGGACATTCCGGAAATACTTTCGGGACTTCTCAACGATACGACTACAGGCGCACCGCTTTGTGCGGTCATATACAACACCAACACACGTTCGCAGGATTACGGCGATATGATGACAAAGCCACGCCCGGCACATGCGGATTATACCGGATATATACGATATAGCGGATTTAACGACATAAGGGGCGGAGGACATTTTTCTGCAAGGCTCACAGCACCGCTTGTATTTGCAGGCGCAGTATGCAGACAGATACTCTCACGCAGAGGTATAAAAATTGCTGCACATATATGCTCAGTCGGAAACATCTCTGACAGCCGTTTTGATCCCGTAAATATTCCCGATGAGCTTATGGACAGACTTTCATCCGTAACATTCGGTCTTATTGACGAGGAAAAGGAAAAGCCGATGCGTGAGCTTATCGAGCTTTGCAGAATGGAACAGGACAGTATCGGCGGTACTGTTGAATGTGCCATAACGGGTATGCCTGCCGGTGCCGGCTCGCCTATGTTTGACGGTATCGAGAATGTTGTATCATCAGTAGTGTTCGGTGTTCCTGCCGTAAAGGGTATAGAATTCGGTTCGGGCTTTGAGGGCTCAGCTCTCAGGGGCAGTCAGAACAATGACGAGTTTTATTATGACGGCGATACAGTCAGGACACGCACAAATAATCACGGCGGTATTTTAGGCGGTATAAGTTCGGGTATGCCGATAATTTTCAGAACAGCCATGAAGCCCACGCCCTCTATCTCACGTCAGCAGAAAACCGTTGACCTTTCCGACCACAGTGATACAACACTTGAAATAAAGGGCAGACATGATCCTTGTATAGTTGTACGTGCCGTACCTGTTATAGAGTCGGCGGCGGCTCTTGCAATAATAAATATTCTTTCGGAGGCGAATATGCTTTGAACTTACAGGAAATACGAAACGAGATAGACGAAATAGACAGCAGGCTTTCAGAACTTTTTGCAAAACGTATGGAATGCTCAAAAAGGGTTGCCGAATACAAACTTGAAAACGGTATGTCAATATTCAATCCCGAAAGAGAAATACAGATACTTGATAAAGTTGAGAAAAACACAGGTGAATACGGTTTTTATGCAAGGCGGCTGTTTTCTGAGATAATGGAGCTTAGCCGTGCATTACAGCACGATATGCTTTACAGCGGAAGTGATCTGAGGAATGATATACTTTCGGCTGAAAAGGAGATACCCTATAACAGCAAGGATATACGCATAGCATGTTTCGGTGTGCCTGAAACATATTCCCACAGCGCATGCCGTAAGCTGTTCCCGAATGCAGAGCCTGAATTTTATCCGACATTCCGTGAGCTTTTCGAGGCTATGCAGAGCGACAAGGCACAATTCGGTATCGTACCCATTGAAAACAGTTCAGCCGGTTCTGTAACAGATGTTTACGACCTTATGCTGAAATACCGTTTTTATATAGCTGCTTCCACGGAGCTTCCTGTTGATCACTGCCTTGCGGCTGTAAAGGGAACAAAACCTGAAGACGTAAAAAAGGTACTCTCACACGGTCAGGCACTTTATCAGTGTTCCGAATACATATCCTCTCACTGTCTTGAACAGGAGCAGTGCAAGAGTACGGCGGCGGCGGCAAAGCTTGTTTCCGAAAGCGGCGACAATACAATAGCCGCAATATGCTCGGAAGATGCCGCA
>JBGVAQ010000442.1:0-14541 GCA_045224775.1 Acutalibacteraceae bacterium
ACAATATATCATCTGATTATTTGTAAGAAAAAAATACAGGCACGTCATATAAAACGCACCTGTATTTTATTACATGAAATACAATATAAGAGCTGCGACAAGAAGAAGAACGGAAACGATTCCGAGTGATACAGAAAGATAAAGAAGTACAGTGATCCTTACAGAAAAGAAATCAAAGCTGACCATTCCGAGCTTGCAGCAAAAGAGATAGCAAGAACAGATCCCGATTTTAAGGTTTCCGAATTTTACGATTATGCCGAGAAATGCTTCAGATCTGTAGCAGATGCGTATAATTCATCCGATCTGTCAGGACTGAGCAAATTTGAAACAGAAAAGCTTTTTGACGGACAGAAAAAAGAGCTTGCATCAATGCTTGATAAAGGAACAAGCAGAAGGATAGAAGATATAAAAGTGCTGAAAAAAAGCCTTATGCTTTATAATCTTGAAGGCGATAATGAATCGGTTACATGCAGTATTGAGTGTAAACTCAGGGACTATACAACAGACGGTTCTGATAAGGTTCTGAATGGAAGTAAAAAAGCTGTATCAAAATATTGTCTTCTTACTTTTGTGCGTGACAGGGAACAAATGAGAAAGCAGGAGCAATATAAAAAGAAAGTCGTAGTTCTTAAAGAATGTCCGAAATGCGGAGAATATCTCAGCTCGGAAGATGCTCAGGTATGTGAATTCTGCGGTGCTGATTTATCTGAGGATGCAGCATTATGGAGACTTGACAAGATAGAGTTTCTTAAGGACGAGAATAAATCTGATAAGTAATGTACTTTTGTTAAAGAAACGGGGCGGCAGATATGAAAAGAAAATTTGAAAGGTTAAGATATACTCTGCTTTTTGCAGTGCTGCTGATACCTGTTTCTACGACAGACGTATCAGCGGTAAGCTACTTGAGATCATCGTTCAGCAGAACGCCTTTAGGTATTTTTATTTCTGTCCTTGCATCTATTCTGGCTGTTTTGGCTATAATAGTGATAAAATTTTCGGACAAGTCGTTTGAGAAAAGAAGAAAAAACAGTAAATCTTTTAAAAATGATACCAACAGCATAAATATGACGGGCGGAGGCACGAATGTTTTCGATCCGAAACTTTCCGATGCCGAAAATATAATGCTCAAGCAGTTTGAAAGTCAGGCAAAGCTCAGACATCCCGATCCGGTAAGTGCAAACTGTCCGAACTGCGGCGCTCCCATCAGTATAAGCGATAAAGCTTTTTGTCCTTATTGCAGATCGAATGTAGTTAATAAGCTTGTGTATAATAATCAGGATGAAAAGCCAAAGCCGATATCTCCCGAAAATTATAATCCTAAAAGGTATTATGATGAAAATGTTACGGGCTATGAATCTCGCAGTATGGACAGCAGTTCAGGCGATGACCGGAACAATGACTACAGCTTTACCTCTAAAAGAAACGGGGCGTATAGGAGATGAAAAGAATATTTGAAAAGATAAAGTATGTGGTACTTTTTATGGCGTTTTTAATGCCGGTGTTTACGTTAAATGCATCAGCAAAAAACTATTATTCATCAGCAGCTGCCAAAACACCTTTAGGCATTTTTCTTTCTGTCCTTTCACCGATTTTGGTTGCTTTAGCTGTAGCAGTTATAAAAATGTCAGATAAATCATATGAGAAAAGAAGAAAAAACAGTCAATTTTTTAAAGACAACAGCTCCGAGCATTTTTTCTATAACAGCACTGACAGCATAAATATGATGAACGGAAATACAAATGTTTTCGATCCGAGACTTTCGGATGCAGAAAATATAATGCTCAAGCAGTTTGAAAGTCAGGCAAAACTCAGACATCCCGATCCGGTAAGTTCAAGCTGTCCTAATTGCGGTGCTCCTATCAGTATAAGCGATAAAGCTTTTTGTCCGTATTGCAGGTCGAATGTAGTTAATAAGATTGTGTATAATAATCAGGACGACAAAAAGCCAAAGCCTATATCACCCGAAAATTATAATCCTAAAAGATATTATGATGAAAACGTTACAGGCTATGAGCCTCGCAGTATGGAAAACAGTTCAGGCGATGATAGGAACGGCGGCTACAGCTTTACCGCTCATGGCAATAACAGCGGATTTTTCTATAACGGTGATGATAACTCCTATCCGCCGGATAACAATTATGATGACAATTATGCGAACCGTAACTACAATGGCTATTACAGAGGTAATAGATACAACGGTGATAATAACAGTAATAATAACAGATGGTAAAAAAATTAGCTGCCGCATCGGAAGGTGCGGCAGCTTTCAGTATTTTATTATGATATAGTTCCGAAGGTATAGCCCATATCCTCCCATTTCGTGAGCAGTTCATCAAGTATTTCAGCATTTGTGGCAGATGTGCTGTGAAGAAGTACTATTGCTCCGTTGTGTATTCGTGGTATAAGTTTGTCGAAGGCTTCCTTTTTTGTCGGCTGTGCATCGTTGTACCAGTCAACATAGGCAAGACTCCAGAATACAGTTTTGTAGCCAAGCTCCTGAGCCATTTTCAGATTTGTTTCGCTGTATTTTCCCTGCGGCGGACGGTATAGCTTTTTCATCTTTTCGCCTGTTACGGATGTGTACAGTTCTTCAAGTCCTTCAAGCTCCTTGCGGAATGAGTCCTTGTCAGATATGGCTGACATATCAGGATGTGTCATGGTGTGGTTTCCGACTGTGTGACCTTCGCTTACCATTCTTTTTACAATGTCAGGTGAGGTCTTGAGAAAGTTTCCTACAAGAAAAAATACTGCGTGTGCATTGTGCTTTTTGAGAGTGTCGAGAATTTTTTCAGTATAGCCGTTTTCATAGCCTGCATCAAATGTGAGGTATATCTTTTTTTCGGATGTATCTCCGAGGTAACAGGCATTGAATGATTTAAGTTTTTCGGCTGTGGCGTTTCCTGTAGGGATGCCGCTGCTTGTGTTGAAGCTCAACCCCCAGTTTGTGTCTGCATTTACGGTGACGGCGGCATCTTTGTTCATCGCTCCTGCGGCTGCAAAAATAATTCCGAAGAGTATCAGAACGGCTGACAAAGCGATGACCGCTGTTTTCCGTTTGAATATCAAATACAAAATTCACCGCTCCTTATTATCTCATTATAAAAATGTTAATAAATAGTATGCGGCGGTTTATTTTTTATTCCGGAAAAATGTCCCGAAGTTCTGAACAGATAAGATTTTTTATTGCAGGACGATATTTTTCTATCGTGTTTGCTCCGGCAGAAAGCATGTATTCAAAAGCGGAGTCGCTTATACCCGAATTGTAGAAGCTTGAAGTAAGCTTGTAGTAAATGAGATGTTCGCTGATGTCAAAACAAAGCTCCCCGTCGGGTATGGAATGGTTTATCATGCAGAGTGCAAGGGCGGCATCAGTGGTTTTTTCATACGGTACATTTCTGTAAAGTGATGACCATAGGGTTATTAGCATTTTTGAACTGTCGATAGAAAATATCATTCGGATATCTCTGTCACGGCTGCACACGCTGCATATTACACAGTCGCTGCTGCATATTTCATAGTCTATCCCGTTACGTTCAAGAACGCTGCAAAGTGAGTTGAATGAATTTTTAGGTTTAGCTGTAATGAGCATGGATAAATTCTCCTTTCGGCTGTTGTTCCGTGTTAAAGAGCACAGTTATTTTATATCACACAGGGAGTAAATATATGCTCGAAAAAAGCAGCTTTTATCAAATTCTTTCAAGTTCTTCGAGTATTACGGCTCTCATGTCGGAAGCAAGATACAGCGAACCGAAAACTATAACAGCACCGTCAACAGCGTCTGCATAAGCAAGCGCTTTGTCGAATGCGGTGTCATATTCCGTGCATACCTCAGCAGGTACGCCGAGAGAATTTATTACTGATGCAAGCTCGTCTGACATCATGGCTCTGGGATTATTAGGAGTGACGGTGATTATCCTGTCAAACTCGTGTATGAGCATTGACAGTGCGCCTTTTACGTCCTTGTCTGCAAGCATACCGACAATGCCGATCTTTTTCTTGTCCGGCATTATATCCCTTAATGCATTGTAAAGTGCGGAAGTGCCTCCGGGATTGTGCGCACCGTCGATAATTACTACAGGATTTTTTGATAATACTTCCATTCGTGCAGGGAAGAATGTTTTTTCAAGACCGTCTTTTATGGCTTTGTCAGGAATTTCAAGACCTTTTGTTCTGAGCGCTGCTATAGTGTGGAGTGCGGCAGAAGCGTTTTTGAGCTGATGATCTCCTAAAAGGGATATTTTCAGATCTGTATCTTTTCCGCCGTTGAATATCTCCGAACTGAAAACAAATTCCGTTCCGTCAATTGATGAACGGGTTTTTCTGACTGAACCGGCAGAAGCAATTATAAGACGGTTGTTTTTTTCTTCAGCCGATTTTTTTATAACGTCAATTACACCTCTCGGCTGGTCGCCGTATGCGACAGTGATACCGTCAGGCTTTATTATTCCGCATTTTTCAAAGGCTATCTTTTCGCAGGTATCACCGAGTATAGCCGTATGGTCGAGTGATATTGACATGATAACCGATGCGAGCGGAGTATCTATTATATTTGTAGCGTCAAATCTTCCTCCGAGACCTGTTTCGAGTACAACAACATCACAGCGTTCATCTGCGAACCATTCAAGTGCGGCGGCAAATACAAGCTCAAATTCGGTTATTATCTTACCCTCGTCCTTCATCTGCATAACAATGGGAAATATCTTTTCGATAATGTCGGCTAATTTGTTTTTGGGTATCATCTCGCCGTTTATCTGAAATCTTTCACGAAATTCAAGTACAAAAGGGGAGATGAAAAGACCTGTTTTATATCCTGCCTCTCTCAGAGTGCTTGAAAGCATGGCACAAACTGAACCTTTGCCGTTAGTGCCGGCAATATGTACGAATTTAAGCTTTTTATCGGGTGAGCCTATCCTTTGGACGAGTTCGTTTATCCTTTCAAGTCCGGGTTTGCTTCCGAAAACAAGAAGTGAATTTATCTTTTTAACAGCCTCATCATATGTCATAACTTTTTACTCCTTTTTACAGAAAATAAAAAGCCGCACAGACGGATAATCTGTGCGGCCGTATGCGAGCGTCGCTAAGGGGATTCGAACCTCCGACCTACCGCTTAGGAGGCGGTCGCTCTATCCTGCTGAGCTATAGCGACATGCAGAACACTATACTATTTTACAATGTAATCGGCAGAATGTCAAGCACTGAAAAATAATTTTTTTGCGGTATTATGGACAAACAGTATTTTATGCCTTGACAAGCAATATGATATATAGTAAAATGAAAATGCTTTTCAAATTCGTAAGTAAAGTGGTGATAATGTGAACAGTCCGGGAGGATACAAAACAAAACAGCGTGAAGCTATATTGAATTATCTGATAATGCATAAGGACTCACATGTTACGGTGAACAGTATAAGTGATTATCTTACCGCACAGGGAACACCTGTAGGAACGACAACGATATACCGTCACCTGGAAAAGCTTTTTGAGCAGGGCTTTGTAAGAAAATATACTGTTGATGCGACTACATGTGCATGCTTTCAGTATGCATCGCAGGATAAGGACTGCCACGAGCATTTTCATCTGAAATGTGAGAAATGCGGAAAGCTTATACATCTTGAATGCAGTAAGCTTGACGGGCTTCTAAGCCACATTTGCGCAGAACACGGCTTTTCTATAGATCCGTTCCGCACGGTCATATATGGAATGTGCAGGGAATGCTCAGAAAATTAGCAATGTACAATGTGCAATGTACAATTTTTAAATATGGAGGATTTTTGATAATGAGTATAAAAAGGATATTATGTGTTATGATGGCGGTTATGCTGATAACCGTATGTTTCTGTTCATGCAGCAGTACGGAAAATACAGACAAAAAAAGCGGAAAGCTCAGTATAGTTACGACTATATTTCCACCGTATGATTTCGCACGTCAGGTCGCAGGTGATAAAGCCGAGCTTACAATGCTTCTGAAGCCCGGAACAGAAAGCCACAATTATGATCCTACACCGCAGGATATTATAAAGATACAGAATGCGGATATGTTTATATATGTCGGCGGAGAGTCGGATAAATGGGTTGAGGATATGCTTGCCTCGGCATCAAAAAAGCCTAAAAAGATAATCGTAATGATGGACTGCGTTGACAAGCTTGAAGAAGAAATAGTCGAGGGTATGCAGGCAGAGGAAGAGGAACACGGAGATGAAGTTGAATATGATGAGCATGTATGGACATCTCCGAAAAATGCGATAAAGATATCCAAGAAGATATGTGAGGAGCTTAAAGCACTTGATAAAGACAATGAAGAGTTCTATGAAAAGAACACCAATGAATACAGCAAACAGCTTTCTTCACTTTCAAATGATTTCGATAACATTACAAAAAACGGTAAAAGGAATACTATGATATTCGGAGACCGTTTCCCGTTCAAGTATTTTGCTGACGAATACCACCTGAAATATTATGCGGCATTCCCCGGCTGTTCATCAGAAACAGAACCGAGTGCCGCAACCGTAGCATTCCTTATAGATAAAGTAAAAGAGGAGAAAATACCTGTTGTTTTCACGATAGAATTTTCAAGCGGAAAGATAGCCGATACTATATGTGAGAGTACGGGAGCGAAAAAGCTCATGATGCATTCATGCCATAATATTACTCAGGAGCAGTTTGAAAGCGGCATAACATATATTGAGCTTATGAGGAACAATGAAACTGTTCTTAAGGAGGCACTTTCATAAATGAAGCTTCTGGAATGTGATAATGTTTCCTTTTCGTATGAAAATACGGAAGTTATAAAAAACGTGAGCTTTCAGCTCAATGATGGGGATTATCTTTGTATTGTAGGCGAAAACGGTTCGGGAAAGAGTACGCTTATAAAGGGACTTTTGGGACTGAAACAGCCTTCAGGCGGAAAGATAGTTCGCTGTGACGGACTGAGAGCCAATGAAACGGGCTATCTTCCTCAGCAGACACCTGCACAGAAGGATTTTCCCGCAAGCGTGTTTGAAGTAGTACTTTCAGGCAGACTTAACAGCCGTGGATTCCGTCCGTTCTATTCAAAGCAGGATAAGAACATAGCAAATGAAAACATAAAGCGTCTTGGCATAGAGGAAATTAAAAATCAGAGTTACCGTGATCTTTCGGGAGGACAGCAGCAGAGAGTACTTCTTGCAAGGGCATTGTGTGCAAGCAAACGGCTTTTACTGCTTGATGAGCCTGTAACGGGACTTGATCCTATCATAACAGAGGAAATGTACCGTCTTATAGAGGATCTCAATAAAAATGAAAAGATAACTATAATCATGGTATCTCACGATATAGGTGCGTCAGTAAAATACGCAAGTCATATACTTCATCTGAATTATGACAAGAGCTTTTACGGCACAAAGGATGAATATCTGAAAAGTCCTGTTGGAAAGATCTTTTTGTCGGGCAGTCAGGACTCGGAATAATTTTAAGTTTAGGGGATATTGAATTGGCAGAACAGTTAGAAAGTATAATCGAAATGTTCCAGTACGATTTTATGGTAAGAGCCATAATCGGAGGAACACTTGTTTCACTTTGTGCGGCACTATTGGGAGTAAGTCTTGTGCTTAAAAGATATTCTATGATAGGCGACGGACTTTCGCATGTAGGCTTCGGCTCGCTTGCAATAGCGGCATCAATGAATCTGGTGTCACCATTGGAATTTGCAATGCCTGTTGTTGTTATATCCGCATTCTTCCTTTTAAGATTGAGCAGCAACAGCAAGATAAAGGGCGATGCGGCAATAGCACTTGTTTCAACATCTGCTCTTGCAATAGGTATAACAGTAGCTACAATGACAAAGAGTATGGATGCTGATATGAACAGCTATCTTTTCGGAAGCATACTTTCCATGTCGGAGAGGGATATGTGGTTCAGTATAGTGCTTTCCGTTATAGTGCTTGCACTGTTCGTTGTTTTTTACAACAAGATATTTGCTGTTACATTCGATGAAAACTTTGCAAAGGCAACGGGAACAAAGGCTGGTGTATATAATATGATAATAGCCATGCTTACAGCACTTACTATTGTTGTAGGTATGAAGATGATGGGTTCTCTGCTTATATCAAGTCTTATAATCTTTCCTGCCATAACATCTATGAGGGTATGCAAGAGGTTCATATCTGTAATGATAAGCTCTGCTCTTGTTTCTGTGATATGCTTTTTTATAGGACTTACTATATCCTATCTCTATTCTACTCCTGTGGGAGCAAGTATTGTAATAGTAAATCTTGCGGCACTTATGATATTCTCCGCATTCGGCGGTATCATAAAGTTTGCAGGAAAGAAAAAATAAGGAGTGCTGTAAATGAGTCTTACCGATCCTTTTGTACTTATAGTTTCATGTATATTTTTGTCACTGATAGTGATAGGCATTATAACAATATTGATAATGAAAAAGGCGAAAGCTCCCGAAAATGTAAGGTCTGTTACATCTGTCGTGGTTGTCTTTTTCGGACTTATCTTTGCAGGTTTTCTTGTTTATGTTGTTACTATCTCAATGACAGGTGATGTTATGAGCATGAAGAACTACAAGGAATATACGCTTGAAAGTTCCGATACTTCTCAAAAGCTGATTATCAAGGAATACAATTCATTCAAAAAGACAGGCTTTGAGATATATGCTGACGGAAATAAAGAGATGCTTGCCGAGATAGAAACAAAGCTTTATCTTCCGTTTGCAAAAGAGGAGTACAAGACCGAATGGGATGCTGACAGCGTGAGTATATACTATACATATCAGAATAACGATGATGCATATATATGCAAGTGCTGTAAGCTTGACCTTAAAAACAATAAGCTCATATCCGATGAAAAGGCAGATATTGACCTTTCAAAAAAAGATGAATCGTCAGTAGCTTCCGCAGCGTAAAAAAATAACATAAAAATATATCTAATTTGCATAAATTGTGAGAATTTAATGCGATTTATTACAAAAAATAAACTCTCCTGTTGTTTAAAATGCGTATTGATTGTACTGTTTTATTGTAAAACCGTGTTTGAATTTCGTTTAATTTGTATATTTATTCGTTTTACAAATTACTTAAAATATTGTACAATCAATATGATATCCGCAGGTATATGCGGAAATAAATAATGGGAGAGTGTTTTTATTGTCAAACAAAAGAAAAACAGGTTTTGTGACATTTAAAAAGCTTTCAGCCGCAGTAATGTCTGCTGCAATATTATGCACAGGCTTTGTCGGCTTCGGAAACAGCTTTTCACTCAGTGTCACAACAAAAGCGGCAACAACTGATTACGGACTTGCACAGACTTCACAGGAGGGCGTTATACTTCATTGCTGGAACTGGTCGTATAACAACATAAAGAAGTATATGAAGGATATAGCAGCGGCAGGCTATACCTCTGTACAGACTTCTCCCGTACAGCAGCCGAAAGACTATTACTGGGAAGGTGTTGCACACGGAAATGTAGGTATCCCTAACGGTACAGGCGGCGAGGACGGCAACTGGTGGAAAGCATACCAGCCTGTAACATTCAACATCTGCGATAACGGTCATACATGGTATGGTACAAAGGCTGAATTCAAGGCTATGTGCGCCGAGGCTGAAAAGTACGGCATTAAGGTTATTGTCGATATAGTCGCAAACCACATGGGTAATATTCAGGGCTATAAGATTGCTGATAAATCCGATCCGGTTGAAAAACAGCAGAAGGCTGTAATGGATGATATCACACCGCAGGTAGGCGAGTTCTGGGAGCCTGAGATGCTTACAGATCCGTCATACTGGCACATCAGCACATCATGGACACATTCAAGTGACGGACGTTTTGACGTAACACAGGGAAATATGGGTATGCCCGACCTCAACACAGGCGACAGCAAGGTACAGAACATGGTTCTCGGACTTCTCAAGGAATGTATCGACTGCGGTGCTGACGGCTTCCGTTTTGATGCTGCAAAGCATATCGAAACTCCGAAGGATAATGCAGCATTTGCAAGTAATTTCTGGGATGTAGTTCTTGACGGCGCAAGAGATTATTAATAAGAAAGTAAACGGCAATGACGGCGTTTATTTCTACGGCGAAGTACTCAACCGTCTTGATGATACCAATGCGGAAAATTACTATCTCAGCAAAATGTCACTGACAGACAACTCAACAAGTGATAACCTCAGAAACAGCGTTGTTCACGGCAGTGTAAACGCACTTGCAACATCAAACTACTGCGGATATATACACGGTAAGGGTAACAGAGCCGTACTCTGGGCAGAATCACATGATACATATATGGGCGGCGGCTCATCCTATGATGCAAATGATGCAGATATCAAAAAGACATGGGTAATACTCGCATCAAGAAAAGACTCAACAGCACTTTTCTTTGCAAGACCTTATTATTCAAAGGATATCCTTGCAGGAGATGTTTCAAAGGCAAGACAGTCCTCAACGGTTATACTTGAAAATCTTGGCGGCGACCAGACACAGCTCGGCGATGTAGGCTCTCTCACATGGGCTGATCCAGAAGTCGTAGCAGCCAACAGATTCAGGAATTTCTTCATCGGACAGAGCGAAAAGTTAGGCGCAACAGGCAACACCGCATATAATGTAAGAGGTACAACAGGTATCGTTATCGTAAGAGGTGAAGGTCCCGGCGCTGTAAGCATAAGCGGTACAGGAATGAAGGACGGTACTTATACCGATCAGGTAAGCGGTGAAAAGTTCACTGTTTCAGGCGGTAAGATAAGCGGTACAATAAAGAACGCAAACGGTATTGCAGTTGTATATAATCCGTCAGTTGATTACGGCAAAGTAAATCCCGTAAAGCCTACTGTTCTTAAAATAAACGCTTCAACAGCAGACGGAAAGAATGTATTCTATACAAATGATATTGATGTAAAGATAACAACAGAGGGTGCTTCTGTAGCAAAATACACAACATCAGAGGGAGCTTCCGGCACACTTACAGGTACATCAGCAACTGTAAATATAGGAAAATATACCGCAACAGGCGAAGATGTTACACTTACCGTAACAGCTACATCAAGTGACGGCAACAAGAAAGAAAGATCATATACATATTCCAAGAAAACCGAAAGCGCAGAATATCCCACACTTTCAAAGGGCGGAGTTGTATTTGACAATTCCGGCTATAACTGGGCAAAGGTATATTGCTATGCATATACAGGTGACGGTGCAGTTAAGAATGCCGCATGGCCGGGCGTTGAGATGAATGCAGAGAACGGCGATTATTATTCATACGAGTTCCCGTCAACTCTTACAGGAACAGTAAGCGTTATATTCAGCAACGGTTCAGGCGTTCAGTATCCTGGTTCAGGTCAGGCAGGACTTACAATGAGCAATACTGCCAAAAAGCTTTTCAAGAGCGGTGTTCTTGAAGACCTTCCCGAATCCACACCTACTCTCAAGGTATCTCTCAAAGCAACCTATGACAGTCTTGCTGTCGGTCAGCCGATAACACTCAAGGCAACAGCTTCAAATGCAAGCGGTACTGTAAAATACACATTCCTTGCAAATGACGGCACAACAATAAGAGCAGCAGGAACATCAAACACATGTACATGGACACCGGAAAAAGCAGGCAGCTATATAATAGCTGTTCAGGCAACTGATTCCTCACGCACAATTAAAAGTGTTACAACTCTTGACATAGAGTCAAGTGCAAAACTTACAGCTTCACTTAAATACAGCACAGAAAACGGTAAAATAATACTTAGCGGCAGTGCATCGGGCGGAACATCTCCTTATCAGTATCAGTTCTACTACAAGAAATCATCCGATACATCATGGGTAACACTCAAGACATACAGCACAGTATCAAGCGCAAGCTTTACACCAACATCGTCCACAAGCTATGATGTTTGTCTTAAAGTAAAGGATGCAGCAGGAACTGTTGCGAAGTCAACAAAGACAATATCGTATATTATTCCTCCGGCACAGAGTAAATTAACTCTCTCAACTACATATATTACACTCGGACAAACTGTTAAAGCAACAGCAACAGCCTCAGGAGCAAGTCAGCCTTACAAATATGCATTCTATTATAAGAATACAGATCAGACATCATGGACAACAGCACAGGATTACAGCACAAATAATTCTGTTGTCATAAAGCCGAGACACACAGGAACATACAGTGTAACGGTAAAGATAAAGGACAGTACAGGAGCTATACAAAAGATCACAAAGTCTGTAAAGGTAGATCCTGCAAAGCTTGCAAATAAGCTGACACTTTCATCCGAGAATATATCTCTTGGCAGCAAGGTAAAGGCAACGGCATCAGCTTCCGGCGGAAAATCACCGTATCAGTATGCATTCTACTACAAGAATGAAAACCAGAGTTCATGGACAAAAGCACAGGACTATGACACAAATTCTGTTGTTTACATCAAGCCTAAGCACACAGGTAAATACACAATATGTGTAAGGACAAAGGACAGTGCGGGAACTGTAGTAAAGTCTTATGCAGATGTAAACGTTGCAGCTGAATTTTCACTCAGTGCGACAGTTTCAAAAACATCCGTAACTCTCGGAAATTCATTCACTCTTAAAGGAACATGTTCAGGCGGCACTTCACCTTATAAGTATGCATTCTATTATAAGAAATCAAGTGCTTCATCATGGACAACAGCTAAGGCACTCAGTACAACATCATCTGCAACAATAAAGCCGACAGCAAAGGGTGAGTACACACTCTCTGTAAAGGCTGTTGACAGTGCAGGAAATGTTAAAAAGCAGCATTTCACTGTAACAGTAAAATAAACCCAAAATTTAACGGGCGGCTCGTAAGCCGTCCGTTTTTTTGCAATAAAAAAACTGCCTTTGAACGACAGTCTTTTTTAAGTCATCACGCTGAAACAAGCGTGAGATAATCAGCACATTTTTAATTATCCGATCTTGTATAGTTATTGCTGCTAACAAGATCAGAGGAGTAATCTGCCAGTTTTTTAAGACCTTTGTTGTCAAGCAGATCAGCATTTTCCTGAATCTTTTTTCTGAGCTCGATATCTGTGTATTCCATTTCGACAAGCTCACCATTGATCTGAACATAAGAACTTAATCCAAGAAGATAATCCGTAGAAACATTGAAATACCGTGCAAGCTTCATAAGTGTTTCGCCGTTAGGAATACCTCCGTTTTTCCATTTGCTGATTATTCCGGATGAAAGTCCTATCTCTTTTCCCACAGGATTTGGTCTTTTCCCGTTTCTGAGGCAGAGACTGTAAAATCTTTCCCAAAACATATTGATAACCTCCTATAACTATAAACTTTAAAAAATAATATACTGCATATCTTAGCTTATAAAATATTAAAGAATATTTTTTGCACGGCGAATAACAGTCCAAAATATTACCTTTTAAAATCTAAATAAATATTACCACATATAATAAATAAAAACAAGAGTTTATTGTAACAAAAATGATACATTTTTTATATTTATATATTTTTGACAATAATCTGATGATAATAATTTCTTTAAGTTGAAAGATGTAATTATATATGATAGAATAGTAATGCATGTAAAAAAATAGTATTGTACTATTGACAAGGCTTTGATGATATGATATCATATCATCATGTTATTACTTTACCACGATGAAGTAAATAAGAAGAAAAGAGGCACAAAAATGAAAAATTATTCTCAGATCACACCTGAAGGCACAAAAGACCTTTTGTTTGAAGAATGTCTTGCAAACAGAACGGCATCATCTATACTCAGAAATGTATTTTCACATCGTGGATTTCACGAGGTACTTACTCCCGGAATAGAATTTTATGATCTTTTTTCGGAGGATATCTCAGGAATACCAATGGAATACATGTTCAAAATGAGCGATTCAAAGGGCAGACTTATGGTAATGCGTCCCGATTCAACTTTGCCTATAGCAAGAATGGTTACAACACGTCTTAAAAATATGGAATATCCGATAAGACTTTTCTATAACCAGAGAGTGTACCGCTATAATCCCGGACTTACCGGAAGAAGTAATGAAGTAATGCAGGCAGGAATAGAGCTTATCGGCGCAAAGGGCAGAAGGGCAGACCTTGAAGTTATAACAACGGCTATCGAGGCACTTTCAAAATGTGTACCTGATTTCAGAATAGAGATAGGACATGCAGGCTTTTTCAGAGCGCTTGCTCAGAAACTCCCTGTTAATAAGGAAGACCGTGAAAAGATAAGACTGCTTATAGAATCAAAAAATTATTCTGCACTCAACTCAAAGCTTGATAAAATAGAAAAATCACAGGCTGTTGAAGCAATAAAAAAACTGCCCGGACTTTTCGGCGGTATAGAAGTTATCGAAGAGGCTCAGAAGCTTTGCGGAGATGATGAAGAAGCTCTCGGAAAGCTCGCTTATCTGCATGAGATATACGACTATCTTTCAAAGTACGGACTTGGTGAAAGACTGATAATCGACCTCGGACTTGTCCAGAGAAACGATTATTACAGCGGAATAGTATTCAGCGGATATGTTCTTGGTTCGGGTGAGCCTGTACTTATAGGCGGAAGATATGATAATCTTCTTGATACTTTTGATGC
>JBGVAQ010000443.1:0-2873 GCA_045224775.1 Acutalibacteraceae bacterium
CAACACCTCTGTCGGGACCTGTTCCCGTTATTGGCTCGCCGTTTATCAGTATTTCTCCCTCTGTGGCGGTATTTATGCCTTCAAGGATACTCAGCAGTGTGCTTTTGCCGCATCCGCTGGAGCCGATGATACTGACGAATTCGCCTTCCTCAATGGAAAAGCTAACGTTTTTCAAAGCAGTAAAGCTCTTTTTCTTTTCTATATAATCAACTGTCAGATTATTGATCTCTATCTTGCTCATTTTTTATCATCTCTTTTTTTCCGACGGTATTGTTATTTATTCAAACTCATCAAAGTGTTTTTTGAGTTCTGCATATACCTTATCATCAGGATTTTCACTGATAAGGCTTTCCAGTGCGTTCTTGTAGATATCTGTGTTATAGAGCTTGTCGATATCGTAATCCTCTGTATATCCAAGCTCTACAATGGATTTCTTTAAAGCGACTGTACCCTGCTTATCGGGATCCGGAACAGATGTACCGTAGCCGCCGTATATCTCAGTTTTGATAAGTGCCTCGTCAATATCTATGTATTTCTTGACATCCTTTATAGTCTGCTCCTGATTCTCCTGTGTGAACTTATATGCCTTGATAAGTGCTCTTTCAAATGCCTTATATGAATTCGGGTATTTGCTCAGTGCCGCAGTTGCTGCGACCTGACGGCAGCACGGCTGATTTGCAAGGAGCGGTTCTTCGGAGCAGCGGTAAACTATTTTATAACCCTGACTTTCTGCAAGAGATGTATAAGGTGAATATGCAGATACAGCATCAATAGTGTCATTCTGGAGAGCGTTATATGCGTCCTTCTGGCTGTCAAAATAAACGATATTTACCTTGTCGCTGCCCTCGCCTATCTCGATTCCTTTATCCTTTAACAATATCTGAAGCTCTGCATCCTGTACGCTGTTTTTAACTGACGCAACATTTCTGCCCTTGAGTATTGAAACATCCCACTTATCAAGTCCTTCGACATATTTCGGCTTTATAACATAGCCGTGACCGTTTGTCATTGCACCGCCGAAGATCGTAAGGTCGTGTCCTTTGCTCTGAAATGTAATTGAAGGTACCGAACCGATAAATGCAACGTCCAGCTTGTCGGATTCAAGTCCTGTTGACAGCTCGGCAGCCGATGAGAACAGTGTAAGTGTAACATCAAGTCCTTCTTCTTTAAAATAACCCTCCTCTTTTGCAACAAAACCTAAAAGGTGTGCTGTTGAATTGAGGTGTCCTAAATTGAAGGTTGTTTTCTCGAGTGCTCCTTCTGATGATGAAGTACCTGTTGAAGCTTTTGATGTATTGCCTGACGTTTTGTTGTCAGATGCATTATTACAGCCTGCAAGTGCTGCTATTGTGAGTGAAGCGGCAATAAGTACCGCAGTAAATTTTCTTTTCATTTTAGTTTTCCTTTCTTCACATTAATATATATAATCTATGTTAAATCTAAACCTTACTTACATTATTAAGTGATATTCGGAAATGGATTCAAATCAGCAGATTTTAAATAATTCCACTTTCCACTTTCCAAATTCCACATTAATATTATTCTCCGCAGCAATCCGGAACAGATATATCGGAAGATTCTCCCTTGCAGCAGTCGGGCTTTTCGCTTTCATGACTGCTTTTGCTGTGACAGCAGCTTTTTTCTGTTTTATTTTCGGAAGTTTCCTTATCCGGTGCTGATGTTTTATCTTTGCAGCAGTCGGACTCCGCATGGCTGTTATCACTGCAGCAGCTTTCTTCTTTATGGCAGCAGTCTTTTTCAGGCTGTGCCGCAGAAACTACTGACACTGACGTATCGGCTTTTTTACTGTCCGACTGCTTTGTACAGGCTGTAAGAGCTGTCAGACAAAGGAATGTAAATATCGCCGCAAGAACAGCATATCTCACTCCTGATCTGCTTTTCGCTTTTTTAATCATTAATAATACCTCCTGAAAAAAATAAAAAGGAAGTCATCGCTGACCTCCCTTTAAAAGCACAGAAAAACCTCTGTCACATTCGGAAAGCACAGCATGCCCTGACACAGAAAACTGCTTCCTGAGTCATACATATACAGCTATTCATACACATGGTCATTACAGTTGTCTTTGTCATAGTTGTTACTCCTTTCCGTTTCGATGTGTTTATTATATCATTGGTTTTCTTATCTGTCCAATACCCTATTCATATAGTAGGTAATAGGTTTTACCTATTACTCATTGAGTATTTCAAGTGCATTTTTATAGGCTATCTGCTCACGCTCACTGTCGCTGAGTGAGAGATTCATAAAGCTTTCTACTTCTTTTCGGGGATCCCATAACGGATAATCCGTACCGAACAATATCCTGTCGGAGCCGTAACCGTGTATGTACTGCACCACCTTTTCAGAAGGCAGAAACATCATTGTACTTGAAATATCAAGATAACAGTTCTTATCCCTCAATATCTCAAACGCTTCATCAAACAGCGACCAGCCGCCGAGATGGGCAGCTATAACCTGTAAATGTGGAAAGCTGTCCATAACATTTTTAAGTCTGCGTGGATGCGAAAAATCATAACGCTTATCGCCGCAGTGAACAAGAAGCGGTATCTTTCCCTGAATATAATCGAATACTTCATACAGCCTTTTATCATCCGTATTGAAACACTGTGTATCGGGATGCAGCTTTATGCCTTTAAGATCTGAGTTTATTATAAATTCCGTTTCTTCAAGTATATTCTCACAATCAGGGTGAAGTGTACCGAATCCGTAAAATTCATTATGTGTTTTTACTTCATCAAGAATAAAATGATTGATACTGTTTACCTGCTCCGGTTTTGTGGCAACAGGCAACAGGACAAAATGTGAGATTCCTGCTTTTTGTCCTGCTGAAAGCAATTCTTCGACTGTACCTGTA
>JBGVAQ010000444.1:0-4402 GCA_045224775.1 Acutalibacteraceae bacterium
AGAAAGATATATTTACAATTTTGGATTAAGCCATAGCGTAAGCATTTATAAAACGTGAACTTTAAATTTATTGGTTGAGTGAAAATACGCTTTATTGAGCAAGTGCGTGGAGAACTCCCTCCGGCACTTCGTGCCACCTCCCTCAATGATGGAGGCTTTATAAACTTTTATTGTGTTTTCCACCATACAGTCCGGATTTTAATGTCAGTTTTGGTTTAACATACTGCCTTTGTTCAGTTCATTCCTGATAACAGGCTGTTCATTCTTGTGAATGTTGCCCTCTGCCTGCTTTGACTTCTCGGCAGAAAGCAGGTACTGTCTTTTAAGGCCGTTGCCGTTGAGGCTGTTGGCATCCTGAATCAGCTCATCGTATTTGTCGATATTCATGTAGCTGTTCACGATGTTGTCCATATTTGCGTTATTCCTGATCGAGTTGGCATCATGGTTACCGAAAGCCAAATCCTTCAGCGTCTGGGCGCCTGCAACGGCAAACAGAGCAGCTAATTTCTCGACATCGGGTAAATCCTCATTGTTGGCAGCACGCTTGTAAACGAAAATTTTGCGATCCGCTTCTTTGATATCGTTTTTCAGAATTTCGGCGTTATCTATGGTCATCATTTTTGTGTCGTTCTCAATGAGCCTGTCGTCACAGATGTAACCTATGCTTCTGGTGGTCTCAAGAGCCTTTTTGAAAGCCTCGACACGCCTGCGTCCCTTTTCATTAAGATCTCCTTCCTTACCCTTGCGCTCCAGATAAGCTTTCAGCTTTCTGGTGGTTTCATCAGCTGACTCACGGAGAGCCTTAGCCGCCTTTTCGGTTTTCTCAAGTATCTCTTTCTCGGTGTTGCCGGAGTTTTTCCTGTTGTCGATGAAATCCTGATATTTCTTAAGATCATCTGCCAGCGTGTTCATAGCACGGACAGCATCGTCATAGTCATTATGGCGGATGAACACATGGTTGGCGTCGTTGGAACGCTGGATATCGGCACCAAGATCTTTCATTGCCTTGTTGAGCCTGTTTTTCTCACCGGCATCGTATATCTGATCCTTGGTGAAATCAACATTCATTGCGGCTTCAACGCAGGATATCTCGTGCTTTCTGATGTCGATATATGCCATCATATTCTGTTCTTTGTCGAAGCCCTCAGCCTTATCCTTGGCGTCATTGTAATGAGCATTGAATTTCTCGGCGGTCTTTTTATTTTTTAAGTTGTCAACAATCGTCGGATTCTGACCCGATGTGTACTCTCTGCCTTTCTTAACCATCAGAGGTGTCTTGACCTCTGCGATCTCAGCCTTTCTCTGCTCAACAGCCTTCTCATCACCCTCAAGATCGTAGTAAGCAGGATCCACGCACTTGGCAAACTCACGGAGATTTCTGAATTTATCATCGTTTACATCAGAACTGAGGTCATTGAATAATTTTTCTTCAAGACCAAATGTCTCGGGCTTCTTCGGCTCAGGAGGTGCAATGTAGTCGGGTTCGACTGCGTTTTTATTGATCTCATCCTGTCTTCTGCGCATTTTTCTATTGTATTCCAAAGATGCTGTAGAGAGATCATCATCAATCTTCTCAAAAGCCGCATGGGCTTCGGGCTTGGAGACCTCGTTTATCAGGTCGGTAAATGCAAGGTGGAACTCGGTCATATACTTATCAAAATCTTTCACGCTCTCAAACTTACGTTCGGTAGGATCGAGATTGGCTACCTTCTGTGAATACCCCTGAGCTTTCACGAGGGCAGGATCATGGAAATGATCAAAGGTCGCCTGTGCATTCTTACAGTTCGTGGCAATATCCTTCATTCTGAGGAACATATTCAGACGGGAAACATCCCAGCCGTTTTCAAGAGCCTGATTCTGTAATTTCAGCTGACCGATCACGAGGTCCACGCCGCGTTCACCGCTGATGGTATCATCGAAATTATTGAAAAACTCCGAATACTTGTCTTTGGACTCGGGGCTTTTCTAATGCTCATATATCTCGATCATCCTGTTGTTCTGGTCGATACGCTCAGCCGTACACTCCTTCAGCTGTTCGGGAGTAAGGACCTTGTTGCGCATCTTCAGCTCCAGATCGATGTACTCGTCAGTTATGGCAAAGATCTGGTCATACTTCATACCGGTAAGCATATCATCAAACTGCTTGGCATCTTTCTTCTTGCCATTTTTCTTCTGTGTCCAGTCCGGAGAAGCACTCAGGCCGTATCCGCCGGGGATCTCAGCCAGAACAGCCCATCTGTCAGTTCCCTCTAAGGCAGCCTTGAGAAAATTTCTGCGGTACTCTACAAAGCCTTTGATTGCGGGATACTCATTGAGCTTCTCACTGCCGGCAAGCTCGTTCATATCTTCCAGTATTTCCTTGGAATGTACTTCAAAGTCTTTCTTCTGAGTTTCGGTATTGGCAAGGAGCTTTCTGGTCGTATAATCGTGCGTGTAACCGGGATATACGATATACTCGCCGGCACTTCCGTCATAGTCAAATTCATTTATAATATTTGACATGACACTTTCCGTCTTATCGAGGTAATCCGGTGACGTAAACTTCCCGCCTACAATCTCCTTTGCAAAATCCAACGGAGCGCAGGAACACATGACTGAATAAGTCTTATTAACAACTTCGCAATCTATTTTCTTGTTAGGATTTGGCATAATAATACCTCCATATAAATGTTTTAATTGATTGTTTTTGGGTTTTCTGTAAGTAATACCCCCGAGCCGTTGAAATGGTTGCAAAAAATATTTATTTTTTTTATTTTTTTATTTTTTGTAGGAGGAGTGTAAAGCAGGAGGTGACGAGCGAAGGGGGTGCGGAGGTGAAATGTTTCCAAAAGCTTTTATTATCAGGAAAAATATGTTATAATTTTAAGGTCCGCCCGATGATGAAGTGTGCTATGAAAAGCGGTAAGACAGTTATAAACCTTGCAGAGAGTGAAACTGATGTTGACAAAGTATGATCCCGATGATACACTTTCATCGTGGAGAATATCTGAATTATCCACGAAGTGAAGGTGATGAAGATTACCGGCAGATTTGCCGCTTGACGACTCACCAACAGCGATAGTGGTATCAAAATGCGGGAAAACAGTCTGCGAAGAAAACAGCGGCACGGTTGAACCGGCCGCATAATCGGTATTTGTGAAAGGAGAGAAATTATAATGGATATCAACATTCTTTTAGCGTTACAGGAATTCAGAAACGGTGCAGGGTCATTCCTTGCAGATTTTTTTTCAAAGATGACATTTTTGGGCGAGTTGAATACAGTGATCGTGATTATGGCTGTTGTTTATTGGTGTGTCAATAAAGACTTTGGTACATACCTTTTGATGGGCTGGAGCGGCAACAGACTGGTCAACGGTGTCCTTAAGGTTACTGCATGTGCGTACCGTCCATGGATCAGGGATGCCCGAATTGTTCCCTATGGAAATTCAATGACAACTGCAACGGGCTATTCATTTCCCAGTGGTCATACGATGAATGCAGCAACCATCTATGGCGGTATAGCGGTCAGAAAAGATCTGCCCGGCATGCTGCGTATTGTTTCAGGGCTGATTGTTATACTTGTTGCTTTCAGCCGTATATTTCTCGGTGTGCATACGCCGCAGGATGTGTTGGTCGGTGCGGCAGCCGGTATACTTATCATGTGGTTGACTGCAAAACTAATGAATTGGATTAAAAGTCATCCGGATAAAGATTGGGTAATATTGTGTGTGGGTATTGCTCTTTCTGTGGGTGTTGCTTTGTATGCAGGGCTCAAACCATATCCGGAAGATTATGGTACCGACGGAAAGCTGCTGGTGGACGGTGCTAAAATGGCCAATGACACTTTCAAATCAGTAGGCTGGTGCGCTGCTTTTCTTGTAGGATGGGTACTGGAAAGACGGTTTGTTCGTTTTTCCACTGATGTCCCGACAATTACAAAGATTCAAAGGCTTGTAACAGGGCTGCTGAGTTATTATGCCGTCAGCCTGATCCTTGTCCCACTGTTAAAGAGCTGGATTCCCGGAACAGCCGGAACGATTGTTTCCTGCTTTGTGCAAATGTTCTTTATATCCTTTTTGTTCCCATGGTGTATGTGTCACTTAGAGAAATCTGCTGCGCAAAACAGATCTTAAAATTCTCGTTTGTTATGATACAGAAAAATTTCTGATACCTGATATTGAAAAAGATAAATCACACTAAAAACAGCTAAGGGAGGCAAAAAGACTTTACTTGCCTCCCTTAGCTGATTCATTACTGCAAAACGAATTTAAATCATGGCTTGCATTGTTCCACAGATACCAGTTTTTTTGAACGAGTGAACAAATTATTAATATGGCTCCCTCGGTGAGGGAGCCACCTCCCTCAATGATGGAGGCTTTATAAACTTTGTTCATAAATTATTTATTCATTCAAAAACCCTGTA
>JBGVAQ010000445.1:0-3735 GCA_045224775.1 Acutalibacteraceae bacterium
CGTTTTTTATGCCTGTCTATGCAGCAACGGATGTTAATATTGATTATGAGGGTGAGATTGACCCTTATACCGGCGAGCCTGTGAACAGCAGCTCCGCAAATGAACAGATAGTTACCGTAATGACCGGTGTAAGCTATGACAGGAAGTCTCATATGTTCGTATATTCCGTTCCGAACACGGATTATGTCATTTCCTGCAGCGTGGCAAGCGGAATGGTAACTACAGAAGCGGTTTCACTGTCCGTTTCTTCGGATCTTACGGCTACACTATATAAAAACGGCGAGATTGTGGACAAAACAGATATTACCAGGATCAAGGACGAAGGAGCCTATTCTCTGGTGCTTTCAGGCAGCGACTTAAAATCACAGTTTCTCACGTTTACAATAGTGCCCTCAAAGACGGGTGCTTTGTCTGTTTTTCAGGTACCCTCCGGCTTTTCGCTTGTAAATGTTATGATAGACGACGAAAAACAGAAGTATTCTGTCGGAGCAAATACCGTTTATATGCAAAAGGAAGGTAAGTATGTTATTGACTACCGCTGCGCCTCTATTGAGGGCAATTTCAATCTTTCTGTAACCGTAGATCACACACCTCCGGAGGTTACCTTTGAAGGAATAAAAAACGGCATTGCAAAGAATCCCGTCAGCATAAAGGGTGTAGAAAAGTCTGACACTGTAAAGGTTTTGCGGGACGGGGAGGAAATGAATCTATCCAATGATTTTGTTATAAGATCGCTGGGAAAGTATGTTGTTACAGTTACTGATGATGCGGGCAATTCTGTTTCAGAAAAATTCGAGATCAAGTTCTACCTGAACGAACAGGGATGGTTTTTCGGTCTGTTGATCCTTACGATCATCGTATTGGCGGTCGTATACATGATAATGTCGAGAAAGAAATTGAGAGTGAGATAAGCTATGGTGGGGGATATTTTAGGAGCCATAAAAGAAGGCTTTGAATATGTCATATATAATACAGTTTACCGATTGTTTTACTACGCCGAGATCGCTCTGTGCCAGATCATCTCCGTCATGCAAGGGCTTTTCAAAGCCTTCTCTGGTATGGAGACGGTAAATTATGGCAATTCCGATTCGTATCTTATAGATATATTTTTCGGTAACCGAGTGATAAATGCGGTCTACTGGGGAATGGCAATCATCGGCATTATTCTGATCTTTGCCTTTACGATCATTGCGGTGGTCAGAAAGAGCCTTGACCTTGACGGCAAGCAGCAAAGATCCCATTTGCAGATAATCCGTGCGATGTTGAGGGGCATTCTTGTGATAATCAGCATGAATCTGATCATTACCGTTTCAACAATGTTCACAAACGGACTGATGGAGTCTGTGAACCTTGCATTCACAAACGGAGAGTTAGCGGCGGACGGTAAATCGCATATAGATTTTAACGATGAGCAGTATGCAGCAATGTCGAGAATTTTCAATACCGTCGGCAATTATTCACTCAATCCGTCTTATAAGAACCGTTACAATCTTAACGCCTGCTACAACGAGATCAGAGCCGATCTGAAGTATCTTGCGGATACACATGTATTTGATTTTTATTATACAACGACTACCGAGGACGGAAAGACCAGCAATACATGGCAGTCCGTTCTTCAGGAGATAGCCAATGCAGCGGATTACAATCAGGAACAGCCCGTTGATATATATGATGAGCAGATAGCCAATGCGCTGGATCACTGCATAACAGTGCTCAATACCGACCCTGATTTCCACGCACTCAAATCCTATGACAGAGTAAAGATGTACAGCGAGGAATCCGTTCCTCTGGACAAGACTCTCTTCCTCATGGGAACAATGGGCAACGGAAGTACTGCGGCGGCTAAAAACAATCAGTACAATAAGGATCCGAGCATATTTGACGATATCAGAGGTCCATACTACATAGGAGAAAAAAGTATATACTCCCTCAGTCAGGTCAATAAGGATTTCGATATCTCGGTGATGAAAACCAATTATCTGGTAGTATATATCGGAGCGGTAGTCATCATAGTGAATCTTGCTATTATTCTGGTGAACTGTATAGTCAGACTGTTCAACCTGCTGTTTCTGTACATTATAGCGCCTCCCATCATAGCTACCTCACCGCTTGATGACGGAGCAAAATTCGGACAGTGGATAATAGCTTTCATTGTACAGTTGTTTTCGGTTTTCGGTACGGTCATATCCATGAGATTGTTCCTTATATACCTGCCGATAGTAATGAACCCCACGTTCAAGATTACAAATAATGCGCTCATAAATGTAATAGGAAAGCTTATTATGATATGGGCAGGCTGTAAGGCCATAAACAAAGCAAGCTCACTTCTCACAGGTATCCTGAGCGGTACAGCTTCACACACCTCGGGCATGGCAGCCGATGCGTCCCATGATCTCAAGCACAGCGCAGTCGGCAAAACAGCCGCAGCCGTCAGAAATAAATTCGAGTCAGTGGTTGTGAAGACGGCAGGTGTTGCGGCAAGAGTAGCCACGCTGCCTGTCCGTCCAGTGTACGGAGCTGTAAAGAAAGCGGCTGCTAAAGTAAAAAAAGGATTTAACGATCTCGAAAATAGGGCTGAAAACGCCTTCTTCAGGCGGTCGCCCAGTCAGGGCGGCGGTAAGGATCCGGACAAACAGAAACCCAAAAGCAATCCCCAAGATGATGACAAAAACGGTTCAGGCAATAATGACAACCTTCAGCCTCCTCCGCCGGAGAAATAATAGCGGAATGCAGCGTGCGAGAAAAAGCATACCGCTCAGATTCAGAGAAGTCGCCTGATGAAGAATAAGATCAGCGGCATACAGAAAGGATACATAAAAAATGAGACTGATACCCGGAAAAACAAAAGTAAAAATTGAATTATTCCGTGGCATTACACTGGGTGACATCATCGTAGGCGCAGTGACTCTTGCGTTGGTAAGTCTCGTTTTTTTGTCCACAATACCCGGCAATATCTATATCGCCTCAGGTATTCTGGCAGTTGGCGGACTTATGCTGCTGCGAATGGACGGTAAACCTATTTATGTGATGTTTCTCGGACTTCTCAGGTTTTTAGCTTATCCAAAGCTATATAAGCGCAGCACTACAGACAAGGAGCTTCTTTACGGGAATGAAAAAGACTCCGATAATAATGAATCCGGATATAATAATAACCGTTCTCCCATAATATGGTCGTCTTCGGAAAAGGAAAAAGCCTCGGAGAATGAAGCTTCCTCCGAAAGTGAAAATTCCGGAGATGAAGCCGGTTCCGATAATACAAAAACTGAGGACGATAAGTCCGTCGGCGCAGAAGTCTCCGACAGCGAAATAACATCGGACAGCAAAGTATCAAAGGGAAAGAAGTCGTCAGGTAAGTCAAAAAACAGTACATCCGCAGACGCTCAGACCGGCACAAAGCAGAAAAACAAGAAAGAAAAGGATATAAATGATGTAATGCCGTTTACGGGGATTAAGGACGGTTTTATCGAATATGCGGGCAAGTATTACGGTACTATCATAGAGATCGACTCTGTAGAGTTCCGCTTTTTCAGCCAGTTCAGGAGAGATGCTTCTATCGAGAACTGTCTTGGAAAAATAATCCGTTCCCTGCGTTCCGATCTTTCCGCAAATATCATCAAGATAGACCGGCCGATACTGTACAACAGCTATCTCCATAAGGAATACGAAAAATTAGATTTCCTCAGGGCATCCTATGAAAAGGGAATGCTCACGGAGGAGGAGCTTCAGGCTCGTATT
>JBGVAQ010000446.1:0-3071 GCA_045224775.1 Acutalibacteraceae bacterium
TGATTGAGAAGATTGAAAACAACGGCGGCTATGTAAGAACCGCAAAGATTAAAAAGAAATTTGTTTCTTCAGACGGCACAGTCAAGTACCTCATGGAATTGTTCGACGGAGAACTTATTGAATCCGTCGTCATGAACTACAAACACGGATACACCATCTGCATTTCAACAGAGGCAGGCTGTCCCATGGGGTGTGCATTCTGCGCATCTACTCTTGGAGGACTGAAAAGAAGACTTTATCCGTCGGAGATGCTTTCGCAGATTGCCAAGGCGCAAAGCGACATTCAAAACAGAATCGACGGAATCGTGCTGATGGGCATAGGAGAACCGCTTGATAATTACGACAACGTAATCAGGTTCCTTAGAATGGTCGGTTCCAAAGATTCATTCAATATAGGGTACAGACACATTTCGCTCTCAACCTGCGGAGTGGTTGACAGAATATATGACCTGGCAAAAGAAGATTTGCCGATCACTTTGTCAATTTCGCTGCACGCATGTTCAGACGAGAAGAGATCAAAAATGATGCCCATAAATAAAAGGTGGAATATAGAACAGCTTCTGACAGCATGTTCGGATTACTTCAAAACAACAGCCAGAAGGATCTCATTTGAGTATTCTCTTGCATCGGGTGAAAATGACAGTCCAAGCGACGCTCATGAGCTAATATCCGTTTTGAAGAAATACTGCAGGAACATGCCTATTCATGTAAATCTTATTCCAATCAACGCAACTGGAAGAGGTTTTTCTCCTCCAAACAAAGACAATATTTACACTTTTGCATCTATATTGAACAACAATCATGTAACTGCAACAGTGAGACGAACACTTGGTTCAGATATAAACGCATCGTGCGGACAATTGCGCTCGGGTGAAAAGAAATAACAACTGGAAGGAAAAAATAATGTTTTATTATGGTCAATCAGATGTTGGTATGCATCGAAAAATAAACGAAGACAGCTATTGGGCCGAAAACATGTGGGGTCAGGAAGCGACACTGCTTGTTGTCTGTGATGGCATGGGCGGCCACAAAGCCGGCGAAGTTGCCAGCAGGACAGCTGTTGAAACGTTCTGCGATATGATCATTTCTTCTCCTTGTCTTTCATATAAGATAGACGACGTGAAAGAGGAATTGAGAAAGAAAATCAGCGCAGCGGTAAAAGAAGCCAACACAAAAATATATAATCTCTCAAAAAAATTCAACGAGATGTCCGGAATGGGAACAACTCTCGTTGCCGCAATCGAGTATAAAGGACTGCTTGTTGTGGCAAATATCGGAGACAGCAGAATGTATATATCCACTCCGATAAAAACTCTTCAGTTGTCACACGATCACTCATATGTTCAGCACCTTATAGATTCAAATATTATAACAAAAGAAGAAGCCAAGTCTTATCCGAGAAAAAATGTAATAACGAGGGCAGTCGGAATTGGTCCTCAGGCGGAAGTCGACATCTTCTTCTCGGACCTGAAGACATGGGGAGACGGATACCTGCTGCTTTGCAGCGATGGTCTGTCAAACTATGTAAGTGAAAAGGATATAGCGAACACGTTCAATCGCGCTTCAAAAATCGATCCCGGTCCTCACGGGACTGCAGATCTCGAATTTGCCGTACATGAATTCATTACAGCGGCAAACAACGGCGGTGGAGCAGACAACATAACTGCTTTGACTGCAAGATACAGTATTTGAGGAGGCATAAAATGGACGTTTTCAATAAATATGTCGGACAAGCATTCGACGGAAGATATAAGATAGAAAAAACAATAGGCGTAGGCGGAATGGCAGTCGTTTTCGAGGCAACCGACCTTCAGACCGGCAAAAAAGTTGCCGTTAAAATGCTGAAGGAAACAAACAGCCAGGACACATCTGCAATCAAAAGATTCGTATACGAGTCAAAAGCAATTGCGATGCTCAACCACCCGAATATCGTCAAGATCTATGACATATCCGTAAAAGGCGAGAACAAATACATTGTAATGGAACTCATAAAGGGTATCACCCTCAAAGAGTACATTACTCAAAAAGGAAAGCTCGACTGGAGAGAGACTGCTATTTTTGTTGAGCAGATACTGTCAGCTCTTGACCATGCTCACAACATGGGTGTAATCCACAGAGACATCAAACCTCAGAACATCATGCTGCTTGAAGGCGGCATGGTAAAAGTGATGGATTTCGGAATTGCAAAGATACCGAAAGGCGAGACACTCACCATGGCCGACAAGGCAATAGGCACTGTATACTACCTGAGCCCGGAGCAGGCTACAAGCAAGAAGATAGACAATCGTGCAGACATATATGCCGTAGGCATTATGATGTACCAGATGGTGACCGGCCAGCTGCCTTTTGTAGCAGATCAGCCTATAGCTGTTATCTACAAGCAGCTGAATGAAGAAGCGGTCAATCCTTCAAGAATTGTTCCGACAATACCTGTAGGATTTGAGCAGATTATAATGACTGCAATAGAAAAGAATCCGGACGACAGATACGGCACGGCAGCTCAGATGCTCAGACAGCTCAAGAGGATTCAAAACGATCCGACAGCTGTGTTTGTAAAAAAGCAGCAGCCTAAAAAGTCCAACACTGCTGAAATAGTCATAAAGAAAACATCAAGGACAAGTCCTTATGACGATGAGCCACAGGTTAAAAAGACCGCTAAACCGAACGAAAACAATGTTGGAAGCGGCAGACCTCTCGCAAACACTCAAAAGAAAAACCAGGGCAAACCCAAGAGAGGATCAAACGGGGGAATGCCTCTGTGGGCCGCAGTTGTGATATTCGTATTCTTCCTTGCACTTGCAATAGTCGGAATAGTACTGATTATCAACTCGGTCATGGATTCGGATGCACCAAATGTATTTGAATCTGTTATAAAAACAATAATCAACATTAAACCACACATTTAGAAGGGGAATGTCATTTTGATTAACAGGGTATTTATAATCGTAATGGACAGCTTCGGAGTCGGAAAAGCAAAAGACGCAAAAGAATTCGGCGATGAAGGAGCGGATACACTCGCTTCCGTATCTTCAAGCAGATATTTTGATGCTCCGAATCTGACTTCGCTCGGT
>JBGVAQ010000447.1:0-2592 GCA_045224775.1 Acutalibacteraceae bacterium
AGTTTATTCCTCGACATTACGAATGCAGCACATACTATACAGGCTGCTACTGCAATGCATATTGATGATATAACGAAAGCTTTTTTAGTGCGTTTTTTCTTTTTGTCAGGTATATCATTGTCAGTGTTACTTTCTGGTGAGTCATAATACTGTGGGGTTATTTCTATGAATTCTTCGTCATTTTCATTTATGATGTTTTTTTTCATTCTGATCGTCCTTTCCCCATTTATTTTCTTATATCATATACAATTTACATTATAAAGTAATCAATGTCAATTAGAATAAAAGTAGAAAAATACTCAATAAAATATTTATTTTTGGCAAATTCGATATTGGGGGAAAATTTGGGTAATTGGACTAAAAAATATTATTTTGCACAAAGTAATATTGTCTTTATTTTTTTAAAAAAATAATGTAATTCGGTAAAATATATGTTATTATATTTGATAGCTCAGAATAAAAGTTGAAAATAAAGAGGCTGATATTTTGAAAAGATTTTTAGGAACACTGACAGGAAAAAGCGTATTTCTTGCAGAAAAGGTAATGCGTTACAATGCGAGCAGCTTTCCGGGAAAGCTTGTATTAAAGCTGTTTCCGGATTATCTGAAAAAGGTGGAATATCCTCCGCTGGTAATAATGGTAACAGGAAGCTGCGGAAAAGGCTCAACAACAAAAATAATCGCAGAAGCGCTCCGTGCCTGCGGAAAGACTGTTGCACACAATCTTGAAGGTTCAAATCTTTTGAACGGTGTTGCATCGACAGTTATAAAGAACATAGGCTTTTCGGGAAAGATGAAGCAGGATGTTCTTGTACTTGAAACAGACGAAAGGTATCTGAAGTTTATAACGAAGTATATAGAGCCTGATTATCTCGTTATAAATAACATAACCCGTGACCAGCCGCCGAGACAGGGTGACTTTGACATAGTTTTCAAGGAGATACTGAAGGCTATACCAAAAAAGACGCATCTTATTGTAAACGGTGATGATCCGATAACACGCAAATTTTCACTTTGCACGGATAATAAGATAACCTACTTCGGAATAGACCGCAGCTTTATGAGCTATGACAAGGATATTGACGATGTAAGGGATTATAATTATTGTCCCCGCTGCAGTGCAAAGCTTGAATATAAATACCGCCATTACGGAAGTGTCGGAGAGTTCAGCTGTCCGAAATGCGGTTTTGACCGTAAGAATATAGATTTTGCGGTAACTGCGGTAGATGAAAAGACAGGCGAACTTACTATAAACGGCAGTCAGAAGATAAAGGCGAATGAGCTTATACTTTTCAATATCTATAATATCGTGGCTGCTTATTCTGTACTTAGCCTTTCGGGTGAGGACAGCAAAAAGACTGTAAAGGCAATAAGCAAGGCGCATATCGGCGGTAAGATATATACAGAGATAGTTAAGAACGGAAGAAAGTACACTGCACTGAACTGTAAAGCAGAGAATAATGCGACTTACAATCTTTCTGTAATCTATACCGCACTTGATAAAGGTCCTAAGACAATAGTTTTAGGACTCAGGGAGATAAGCAGGAGATATAACTTCTTTGACCTGTCGTGGCTTTATGATATTGATTTTGAGCTTCTGAATGACGGTACACTTGAAAATGTTGTATGTGCAGGTCCTTACAGATATGATTTTGCTGTAAGAATGCTTCTTGCAGGCGTACCGGAAGAAAAGCTGATAATACTTGATACGCTTGATCATGCAGGCGAGGTATTTGATAAGCAGACAAAGGGAAATGTTTACGGCATACTCAATTTTGACTATATACCTCCGTTTATAGATTCTGTAAAAGAAATAAAGGAGGAAGAAAAATGATAAAGATATTGCATTTGTATTATGACCTTCTTAATCTTTACGGTGACAGCGGCAACGTAAAGGTACTTGAATATCACATGAAATCATCCGGCATACAGACCGAAACGGTAAGGCACAGTCTTGGTGAAACGATAGACCTCAGTTCATGTGATATAGTATATATCGGTTCGGGAACAGAACATTCTCTTATGCTTGCACTTGATGACATAATGCAGTACAGGGATGAAATATTGAAATTCAAAGAAAGGGGAGGAGTTCTCCTTTCCACAGGAAACAGTATCGAGCTTTTCGAAAAGGGGATAAAGAACGGTAAAAGCGAAAAGCAGTCCCTTGAAATATTCGGTTATAAAGCAGAGTACGGAAAAAGAGTTGTAAAGGATGTACGTGTAAAGACAGAGCTTGTTGAAAACGAGATAATAGGCTTTGAAAATCACAGCGGCAGACTTGATACGGATAAGGCTATAATTACAGAGGATAATTTTATAATGACATATATCCTCGGCCCGATACTTGTAAGGAATCCGCAGCTGAATGATATGATAATAAAACGTATTCTGGAAAAGCATCCCGATGAAGCAGAAAAATATTCTCCCAATCATAAGCTTGAACAGAAGGCTTATGATGTATTCAAAAGTTCAATGAAATGATTTGTTATACAGTGTCCTTCGGGACACTGTTTTTTTGTATTTTTTTATAAAAATTGATGAAAAAAAATATTGAATAAAGCTTGGAAAAATGTTATTATAATTAAATATAGAA
>JBGVAQ010000448.1:0-3420 GCA_045224775.1 Acutalibacteraceae bacterium
ATATTTAGGTCTGCCGATAACGAATACAATACTTCTTGGCGCATTTGCTGCCGTTTCGGGAATAATAACCCTTGATGAGCTTACAGAAGCCGTAAGGCAGACAATGCCGCCAAGACTTCATGAAAAAAATATTGCTGCTGTAAGAGCATCATTTGAGGAGGCAAAAATATGAAGCCGTATCTCAGAGAAAAAATACCGGCAGGTTTTGATGATATACCCGATACAACTTCCTATGAAGCCGGCTATTTAGTGACAAAAAATGCAGGCTGGAGGAATATACGGCCTGTGATAGATACAACAAAATGTGTCGGGTGTCTGAATTGTTATCTTTACTGTCCCGATGGAGTGATATTCAAAAAGGACGGTAAAGTTGATATAGATTATGATTTCTGCAAGGGCTGCGGTATCTGCAAAAAGATATGCAGGATCGGTGCAATAAGAATGGAGGCGGAAAAGTAATGTCAAGACAGTTTTTATCAGGAAATGAAGCCTTCGCCTATGGTGTACGGCTTGCAAGGCCTCATGTTATTTCCGCCTATCCTATCACACCGCAGACTATTGTTGTTGAAAAGCTTTCCGAGTTTGTGGAGAACGGCAGTCTTAAAGCAGAGTTCATTCATGTAGAAAGCGAACATTCGGCTTTATCCTGTGCGATGGGTGCATCTTCGGTAGGCGCAAGAGCTTTTACTGCAACGTCTTCACAAGGATTGCTTTATATGGCTGAGTGTCTGCCGTATGCAGCAGGGGGCAGGTTCCCGATAGTAATGATGAACGCCAACCGTTCAACTGCACTCCCATGGAACATATACGGCGATCAGAGGGATTCTCTTTCTCAGCTTGACAGCGGCTGGATACAGGCATATGCCGAAAACGCACAGGAGGCACTTGATCTGGCACTTATGAGCTTTTACATAGCCGAGCATAAAAGTGTAAGCACACCATTTATGGCAAATCTTGACGGCTTTGTTCTGACACATACATACGAAGTTGTCGATGTTCCGACACAGGAGCAGGCTGATGAATTCCTTCCGCCGTTAAGTACAGAAAACAAGATGTCACTCAGCGAGCCGAAAAACCTCGGATTTTCGGCAGGGCCTGATACAAATACATTTTTCAAGTATAAAGAGCATATCGGTTTGCTTAATGTAAGGGATGTCGTTAATGAGGCAGAACGAAAGTTTGAAAACATCTTCGGCAGACATTATACAGGACTTACCGAAAGTTATAGAACCGAAGATGCCGACTATATACTTATCACACTCGGCAGTATATCAGGACTTGTGCGAGAGATCGTTGACAAGCTGAGAGAAAAGGATAAAAAGGTCGGATTACTGAGAATCAGGTATATGCGTCCGTTCCCGAATGAAGATATCGCAGAAGCTGTAAGAAACGCAAAGGCAGTCGGTGTTCTTGAAAAGGATATATCTTTCGGAAATGAAGGTACAGTATATACGAATGTAAATTCCGCTTTGCAGAAAGCAAATATAAATATACCGACCTCTAATTATATAGGCGGTCTGGGAGGAAAAAATATTTCTCCTGAGGAAATAGAAAATATCTTTGATAGTATCGCAGAGAAAAAGGCATATATTAAGTTTCTCGGAACGGAGGTGAGATAAATGGCACTTACAGCAAAAACACTTAATGAAACAGAGTTTTTTTACGGACATAAAGCCTGTGCAGGCTGCGGCGGAAGTCTTGCGGTGAGGATCGCATTAAAGGTTTTAGGAGAGAATGCAATAGCAGTTTTGCCGGCAGGATGTATGTCGGCAGTCGGTTTTAACTTTCCGCAGCTTTGCTTTGGTAATAATGCCATTATCTCCACCTTTGCCGGAACAGCTTCAATGCTTACAGGTGTACAGGCAGGACTTAAAGCGCAGGGAATAACAGACTTTCATGCAGTAGGCTTTGCCGGTGACGGCGGTACAGCAGATATCGGTTTGCAGGCATTGTCCGGAGCAATAGACCGTAATGATGATATTCTTTATATTTGCTACGATAATGAAGCCTACATGAATACAGGAATACAGAAAAGCTCACTTACACCATTTGGTGCAAGAACTACAACAACACCTGCCGGAAAGAATATTCACGGCAATCTCAGACAAAAGAAGAATATGTTTGAGATAGTTGCAGCTCACGGTATTCCTTATGCGGCTACCGCAAGCATCGGTTATATAAACGATTTTATACGCAAGGTAGAAAAGGCAAGTAAAATAAAGGGCACGAAGTACATACATATTCTTGCTCCCTGTCCTACAGGCTGGGGCATAAAGACTGATGAAACTGTCGGGATAGCCAAAGAAGTAGTAGACTGTGGTTTATGGTATCTTGCAGAATACGAAAACGGCAGCTTTACACTTAACCATGAGCCGAAAGAATTTTCGAGTGTTAAGGATTATCTTAAAAAGCAGAGCCGTTTCAGACATCTTACAGATGATGACATAGAGATAATAAAACGTTCCCGTGATGAAAAATGGGAATATATACATAAAAATTTTAAGTGAAAAGGAGAAAGTTACAATGAGCAGAGATATAAATAATAAATACTGGGATGAGGAGCTTGAAACACTTCCCCGTGAAGAACTTGAGAAAAGACAGCTTGCAGACCTTCAGGAGATCGTAAAATTCGCATACGATAATGCACCTTATTATAAGCGTTCATTTGACGAAGCAGGTGTTAAGCCGGAGGATATAAAAACCCTTAAGGATATTCAGAAGTTCCCGTTCATAAACAAGACTACACAAAGAGATACTCAGGGTGTGGGTTCATTTTTGGGTGAGCTTGCAGCAGTACCGGAGGAAGATGTTGTATTTATATCCACATCTTCAGGTTCAACAGGCGTTCCCACGATGAGCCCGTTTACAAAAAAGGATTTTGACGAGTTTCAGGAAACCGAAAGCCGCTGGTTCTGGCAGATAGGTATGCGTCCGAATGACAGGTATGTACACGCACTTAATTTTTCACTTTATGTAGGCGGACCTGATGTTATAGGTGCACAGAATCTCGGTGCACTCTGCATCTGGGGAGGTACTCTCCCGAGCGAAAGACTTCTTTTTGTACTTAAAACCTATAAGCCTACTGTTATATGGACTTCACCTTCATATGCATGGCAGCTCGGCGAAAAGGCACTTAAAAGCGGTATAGATC
This sequence comes from Acutalibacteraceae bacterium, assembly GCA_045224775.1. Lineage (GTDB taxonomy): Bacteria > Bacillota > Clostridia > Oscillospirales > Acutalibacteraceae > UBA1213. Next base: position 3,152 of record JBGVAQ010000448.1, read on the forward strand.
CCAAGAAAGATCTTAATATCAAGAAAATTATTGTTGCCGGAGAGCTTGGAGGTTCAATCGAAGCTACAAGAAAGGCTATTGAGGATATATGGGGTGCGGAGGTGTACGATTTCTACGGACTATCCGATATATTCGGAGCTTGCGCCGCAATGTGCGAGGCTAAAGACGGACTTCATATTGCCGAAAACCATATTCTTGTTGAAACTGTTGACATACACACAGGCGAGGTACTTGAACCCGGTCAGGTAGGCGAGCTTGTATTCACAACT
>JBGVAQ010000449.1:0-2111 GCA_045224775.1 Acutalibacteraceae bacterium
TTAGCAAGGTAAGCGAAAAAATGCTGCGGCTTTTGCGGCGGTATAGACTCCCATGCTTTCATATAGGTGTCATTTTCGCATTCCTCTGCGTCCTCATTGCTGCGAAGAATACGATATGCCAATGCTTTTAGTCTCTCGCCATAGCATTCTTTCGTTTGAGTGATAGCATCCTCATCTCGCCTGAAATACAGCTCAATGATTTTTTTGTCATCCATTTTGTCTCCTCCAAAGGTTTTATAAAATCCGGATTTATTAGCCTTCACTATTATAGACCGGAAATGGTTCATCTGCGTTGCGTTTTTATAAAAAAATTTGAAATATTATTTTCTGCAACTTTTATCTCTGTTTCCTGAGATGTATAATAGAAGAGCTTACGGAGGAGTGATGAAAATGGATGACAATAAAATTGTTTCACTGTACTGGGACAGGAACGAACAGGCCATCACCGAGAGTGAAGAAAAATACGGTGAATATTGCTATCGTATAGCCTTTTACATACTGAATGAAAAAAATGACGCTGATGAAAGCGTCAATGATATCTGGCAGGCTGCGTGTAACAGTATGCCGTCCTACAGACCATCGGTTCTGAAAAACTTTTTAGGCAAGCTGACAAGACGCATTTCTATCAACAAACGAAACAATAACAATGCTCAGAAAAGAGGCAGAGGACAGCTTTATTTGTCTACCGGGGCTTTACCCAAAGACTACTGGAACGAAAATAATGAATTTGCAGAAATAAGTGAATACCTTGAAACACATGAAACTTCTAACTACTATATTCCCGATGAGGTATTAATAAAGAAAAAGAACGGCGAGGTCAGATCTATTGATGTAGCTCGTTATCTGGGTATAACTAAGCCAAGTGTAACATATACCACCAAACGCCTGAAAGAAAAAGGTTATATAACGATGGATAAGGACAATTATATAACCATTACAGAAAAAGGGTTAGAGATAGCAGAGAAAATCTATACTCGTCACCATACTCTTACAATGCTTTTTATCCGTCTTGGTGTTCCGGATGACATTGCCGAAGAAGATGCCTGCAAAATAGAACATGATATAAGTCCGGAAACCTTCGATGCACTTTGCAGACATCTTGAAACTTACGAGAAAAAACAATAAATCAGAATACACCGCAGAAAATCCCACATCACAGATCTTTGTATGTTGATGTGGGATTGTTCTTTTTTATTCAGTTCCTTTCAGTGCCTCGACCATATCTATCTTCCTGTTTTTTCTTGCGACCATAAGACCCACAAGCAGAGAAACGCCGAAGGTCAGCAGTATTGATACGAGGTATGTAAGAGGTCCGAGCATCAGCTTCATTTCATATTCACCCGCAAGGGCAAGCAGCAGCCATTCAAGAACGCCTACGCCTGCCGGAAGTCCTATTATCACGCTGATGACTGTAAGCCAGATATTCTGTGAGATAAGCAGCCGTCCTATCTGCCTGCTTCGGAAGCCGAGAACCTTCAATGTTGCAAGCTCACGGGAACGCTCAACATAGCTCATGATACCTAAATTGTAAAGCACTACGATACCAAGCACTGCCGCAGCGACAACAAGTATGATTACCATTCCGTCCATTATGCTGACAAAGCTGTTGAAGGTATCCATAAGCTGTACCTTGTCCTGTTTTCCTGCAATCAGGTCGGAGGATGGAATATCGCTTATATTTTTGTTTGTATAAACAGCTGTCGGGGCATATCCGATTCCCAGCTTGTCTGCTAATGTATCGGACATTGTAACGCTTTCAGTCATAATTGAACGGTTGTAGCCGACAACCTTTGCGGTATATGTTTCCTTTGAACCGTAGGGTGAGAATGTAATGCTGTCACCGATGTTCGCTTTGTCTTTCAGTCTAAGGCAGAGGTAAACACCATCATCACTGAGTTTGATCCTGCGGTTATCCTCATCAATTATATTATACAGCTCGTTCGGGTTGTGAACGATATCAAGGCTTAAGGTATCGCCCTCAAGACTGATTCCACTCAGGCTTTCCCAGTCGCCGTCAAGTTCAGAAGCAAGTGCTTTTGCCTTTTCGCTGTCGGCATTATCCATAAGATTTACCTTTGTAGCGTAATTTGAAATATCCTTATCAAGCAGGT
>JBGVAQ010000450.1:0-13018 GCA_045224775.1 Acutalibacteraceae bacterium
GATGACGTTGAGGGTCCACCCGTTCCCATACCGAACACGGAAGTTAAGCTCAATGGTGCCGAAAATACTCGATTGGTGACGATCCGGAAAGATAGGAAGATGCCAACACTTAAAGCAGCCACCCAATAGGGTGGTTGTTTTTTTGCAATTTTACTTGATTATCGGTATAGTTTGCGGTAAAATATTATCTTGGAATAAAAAGACAGATCAGGAGGAACGAACTTGCCAACGGATAACAGAGAACTTATTGAAAAGAGAAGAACATTTGCGATAATATCGCACCCGGATGCCGGAAAAACCACCTTGACTGAAAAGCTGCTGCTCTATACCGGAACTATACAGCTTGCAGGCTCGGTAAAGGGAAAGAAAACGGATAAACACGCAGTTTCTGACTGGATGGATATAGAAAAGCAGAGAGGTATTTCCGTTACCTCGTCCGTTATGCAGTTCAACTATGACGGATATTGTGTAAATATCATAGATACTCCCGGACATCAGGACTTTTCCGAGGATACTTACAGAACTCTTATGGCTGCGGATTCTGCCGTAATGGTAATAGATGCGTCAAAGGGTGTTGAGGCACAGACAAGAAAGCTTTTTAAAGTCTGTCTTTTGAGGGATATACCGATATTTACGTTCATAAACAAGATGGACAGGGAAGCAAAAAGCCCGTATGAGCTTTTGGAGGATATTGAAGATGTTCTCGGCATACACACCTGCCCGATGAACTGGCCGATAGGCTGCGGACGTGACTTCAAGGGCGTGTATGAATTTGCAACGAAAGAGATACTTGCCTTTACTGCAAACAACGGACAGCGTGAGGTTGAAACTGACAAGCTTAAAATAGATGATCCCGACCTTGATGAAAGGCTCGGAGATACACTCGCACAGACATTGAGGGATGATATAGAACTCCTTGAAGGCGCAGGCGATGAGCTTGATCTTAATGAGGTACGTCACGGCAAGCTTACACCGGTATTTTTCGGTTCTGCACTTACGAATTTCGGTGTTGAGCCTTTCCTTGCAGACTTCCTTAAAATGACAACGCCGCCGCTGCCGAGAAATACCGTTGACGGCGAAGTTGATCCGTTTGAAGATAAATTTTCTGCCTTTGTATTCAAGATACAGGCTAATATGAACAAGGCGCACCGTGACAGAATAGCATTCATGCGTATATGCTCAGGCAGATATGAAAAGTCAATGGAAGTATATCATGTTCAGGGTGACAAGAAAATGCGCTTGTCACAGCCGCAGCAGCTTATGGCTCAGGACAGAGAGGTAATTGACGAAGCCTATGCAGGCGATATAATCGGCGTATTCGATCCGGGTATATTCTCAATAGGTGATACTGTTTGCTCACCGTCAAAGAAGGTACGCTTTGAAGGCATACCGACTTTTGCACCGGAACATTTTGCTCAGGTACGTCTTAAAGACACAATGAAGCGTAAGCAGTTTGTAAAGGGTATAACTCAGATAGCGCAGGAAGGTGCAATACAGATATTCCAGAACCTCGGCGGAGGTATGGAAGAAGTAATAGTAGGTGTTGTCGGCGTACTCCAGTTTGAAGTACTTGAATACAGACTTAAAAACGAGTACAATGTTGATATTATACTTGAAGGTATGCCGTATGAGCTTATACGCTGGATAGACAACGAAAACATTGATCCGAAAAAACTAAATCTCACATCCGATACCAAACGCATACAGGATCTTAAAGGAAAGCACCTGTTATTGTTCTCAAGTGAATGGAACATAACATGGGCAACCGAACACAACAAAGATCTTGTTCTTACCGATTTCAGCAAGAACTGATTAAGGTTGAATATGAAAAACTACAGGCACAGCACTCTTTTATGAGAGAATGCTGTGCCTGTTATTGATTTAATTATGCATTATGAATTATGAATTATGAATTATTGTGCGAGTGCGTGTTTGAAAGAATCGACAACGTATTGTGCCTGCTCGTCGGTCAGCTTTGAGTAAAGGGGAAGTGTTATCTCGTTTTTGTACATATCGTAAGCATACGGGAAATCATTTATGTCATAGCCTAACTTTTTGTATGCTGTCATCATGGGGAGCGGCTTGTAATGTACGTTTGAGGCAACGCCAAGAGCCGCAAGCCGTCTGATTATCTCGTTTCTGTATGCTTCGTCCTGTCCTATGAGCTTTACAAGGTACAGATGACCGCTTGAAGAGAATTTCTCCCTTTCGGAATAGTGCTGTAGTACTGAAACAGGGCAGTTTGAAAGCTCACGGTTATAGAATTCTATTATTTTGCGTCTGCGTTTGAGCATTGCCGGAAAGCGCTTGAGCTGTGCAATGCCTATTGATGCGGCAATATCCGTCATGTTGCACTTGAAGTAAGGCCCTACAATGTCATATTCCCATGAGCCGATCTGTGTTTTTTCAAGAGCGTCTTTTGACTGACCGTGAAGTGACAGGAGCATGAACTGACGGTAAAGCTCATCGTTGTCAAGGTCGGAATGTTTTTTCCATGTTATCGCACCGCCCTCGCCTGTTGTAAGATTTTTTACGGCATGGAATGAAAATGCTGTAAAATCTGCGAGTGCACCTGTTTTTATAAAGTTTCTTCTTGCACCAAGACCATGAGCAGAGTCTGCTATAACGACTATTCTGCCGAAAATATCCTGCAAGGGACTTGATGATATGAAAAGGTGTCTTTTGCTTATTACTGCATCAAAAATTTTGTCATAATCACACGGCACACCGCCGAGGTCAACAGGGATAATAGCTTTCGTGTGGGTAGTGATGAGGTAGGGGAGTTTATCATAATCCATCTGTACGGAGTTAGGCGCACAGTCTATCATAACAGGTCTTGCGCCTAAATGACATACCGCACTTGCAGTAGCGGTATATGTGTAAGCCGGAACTATGACTTCATCACCCTTTTTTACACCAAGTATGCGAAGTGTCATTTCAAGAGCCGCCGTACATGAATCAAGGCATACAGTTTTCTGGCTCATGCAGAATGATGTGAGGAGATTTTCAAATCTTTTTGTTTTCGGACCTGTAGTTATCCAGCCGCTTTTGAGAGTATCAACGACTTCATTTATTTCCTCTTCGCCAATATCGGGCGGAGAAAAAGGTATTTTCATCATAACAAATTCCTCCGGTATTTAAAATATAATTCCACTTTCCACTTTCCACATTCCAAATTTAAAGAATGTTGTTCTGGAGTTTTGCGGCTTTGAGAGTGTTTTTCATAAGCATTGCAATAGTCATCGGGCCTACACCGCCGGGAACGGGAGTTATATATGAAGCTTTCGGCTCAACTTCTGCAAAGTCAACGTCACCGCAGAGCTTGCCGTTTTCGTCACGGTTTATTCCTACATCAAGCACAACAGCGCCTTCTTTTACCATGTCAGCCTTTACGAATTTAGGTCTGCCGACAGCGGCAACAAGTATATCCGCACTGCTGCATATTTCTCTGAGGTTTTTGGTTCTGCTGTGACATATAGTTACAGTGCCGTTTTCATGGAGAAGGAGCATTGCCATAGGCTTTCCTACTATATTGCTTCTGCCGATAACAACACAGTTTTTACCGTTTACATCTATTCCGGCGGAATGTATAAGCTCCATAACGCCTGCCGGAGTACATGGGAGGAAATGATAATCGCCTATCATTATCTTTCCGACATTTGAGGGATGAAAAGCGTCAACATCTTTAAGCGGTGATATAGCATTTATTACAGCCTTTTCATCAAGATGTTTGGGGAGAGGGAGCTGACAGAGTATGCCGTTTATATCGGGCTTTTTATTGAGAGTATCAATGAGGGCAAGAAGCTCATCCTGAGTTGTTTCGGCAGGGAGAGCATATTCCTCGGAAACAAATCCCACGTCTGCACAAGCCTTTTTCTTGTTGTTGACATATACTCTTGAAGCCGGATCATCACCGACGATTATAACAGCCAGTCCGGGAGTTACGCCTTCAGCCTTTAACTTTTCACATTCTTCTTTTACATCTGCTCTTACTTTTGCGGAAACTTCCTTTCCGCTTATTATAACTGCCATTTCAAGCACTCCTTTTATTTATTCTTTTGTATTTTTATCTGTATCAGTATTTTCAGTGTCGGCTGTAGTTTCTGATACAGTGTCTTTCTTTGTATCATCATCTTCTGCTGTATCTTCGGGATCGGTTTCGATTTCGGATACAGCGTCTTTGTCATCTTCTGCTGTTTCCGGTTTTTCTGTCGGGTTATCGCTTTCACTTATTACAGGAATACTGTCCACAGCCTTGTATGTTCTTTTTCTGAATATTACAAGAAGTGTTATGCCTGTAATGACTGTAAGTGCCGCAAGTATCTGTGAAACACGCAGGTTAAGGAACGGAGTATAAAGGCTGTCTGTACGCAGTCCCTCTACAATCATTCGTTCAAATCCGTACCAGACTAAGTACAGCAGGAATATCTGTCCGTCATACTTGCGGAATTTCCTGCTGAAAATATACAGCAGTACAAAACCGATAAGACACCACAGCGACTCATACAGAAAGCACGGATGAACGCCGACACCTTCTGTATTTTCGCTTACCATTCTCCAAGGGAGGTCGGTAGGAGTACCGAAAGCCTCCTGATTGAAGAAATTTCCCCATCTGCCGAGTCCCTGACCGATAAGGAAACCCATTACGGAAATATCGAGAATTGCAGGGATAGGCAGTTTTTTCTTTTTTGCGACAATACAGCCGCCCAAAAGGCCGCCTATTACACCGCCGTAAATTGCAAGACCGCCGTTGTGTATGGAAAAGATCTCGTTTATATGCTGGGAATAGTATTCTCCCCAGCGGAATATCACATAATACAGTCTTGCACCGATTATTCCGCAGATAAGTCCGACAAGAACGCAGTCGATAAAGCCGTCACGGTCAATGCCGAAGCGTTTAAGATTTTTTAAGGCAAAGAACAGTGCAAGTGCAAAGCCTATGCCTATTATTATCCCGTACCAGTAAACCTGAAAGCTGCCTATTGAAAATGCAACAGGGTTTATAGTCATTTCAAGGTTCAGTCCGGGAAAGCTGACATTATACACGATATCACTCCTTGTCAGTCAAGACCTTTTATAACGGAAAGGCTGCAATTATTGGGGTCAAGCTGTTCTTTAAGACGTTCATTTACATCATCAAGTGTGATATCTGCCATTATATCGGCATCCTCAAAAATTCCTCTGCCTGTAAACTCGGCGGATATTACCTCTGACGCTATTGAATAATTGCTGTCCAGACTGTATGCAGTACCGCCGTATATCCAGCGTTTTGCTATCTCGAAATCCTCCTGTGAAATGCCTGTTTCATGCAGCTTTATTATTTCTTCCTTTATTATTTCGGCTGCTTTTTCAGGCTCTCTTGATTCGCCCGAGAAAATAGCACATCTGTATCCGAAGCCCTCCATATATTCTGTACCGAAAGTTGTGTTTACAAGCTTTTCGTCAATCAGACGTCTGTAGAGTGCCGAGCTTTGTCCTGCAAAGGCTCTGAGGATTATTCCTGTACAAAGCAGTTCCTTTGATGAAGCAAAGTTTTTGGGTGCATTTTCCTTGAAGCCTATTGCAAACAGCGGCACAGCTACAGGGAGCTGCTGTTCGGTGTAAGTCTGCTTTACCTCGTAAGGCTCATCGGGGCAGATACTTTCGGTAACAACAGGCTCATTGTCTTTAAGTTTCAGGTCGGCTACTTCCATAACATCATCAACAGAAACATTTCCTGAAACACAAAGCACCATATTGTTAAGGTTATAATAGCTGTTATAGCAGTCATAAAGTACATCGGGCGTTATTTCGGCAATCGTATCCACATCTCCTGCTATATCTTTATTTATGGGGTGGTTCTGATAAAGTGCCTGAAGAAGATTCATTGTGACCTTCCATTCGGGGCTGTCCTGATACATTTTTATTTCCTGCCCGATAATTCCCTGTTCTTTGGCGATAGTTTCGGGTGTGAAATATGGGGACTGTATAAGGTCGAAAAGAATACCGAGAGATTCTTTGAAATTATCCGTGCATGAGAAAAGATAGCAGGTTGTTTCAAATGATGTGTATGCATTGGCAGAGGCGCCTGTTTTTGCATAGAGCTGGAAAGCATCGCCTTCCTCGCTTTCAAAGAGTTTATGCTCAAGGTAGTGAGCTGTACCGTCGGGAACTTTTATTTTTCTTCCGTTGTTTATAAATTCCGAGTTTACCGAGCCGAATTTTGTACCTATCAGCGCATAGCTCGAAGTAAAATCTTTTTTCGGGCATACTATTATTTTAAGTCCCGATTTGTGACGGAACTTATAAAATTTTTCTCCGAAGCGTTTAATTTCTATTGTGGTATAATCCATATAATGCCGCAGCTTTGCGGTCTGCACCTCTTTTCTTTTAATTTCCGATAAGTGAGAATACGGTATCGAGCTGTAATTTCTTTGCAAACTCCGTTACCTGTTCTTTTGTTATATTTTCAACGATAGAAGCCGCCTCAAGCGGTGACATCGGCATATTGCGAAGTATTCCGTTGATATAGAATAACTGTAATGCCGCAAGACTGTCGAGTGATGAGAGATATGCATTTTTGAGTGCAAGCTTTGCCGATGCAAGTTCATCATCGGTAATACAGCCATTTTTAAGCATGCGTATCTGTTCGAGTACAGCTTCCTCTGTTTTTTCGATATTTTTGGTTTCAACGCCGCTGTCGATAAGCATGATACCCTTTGAAATATTCAGCGAGCTTGAACAGTAATAGCAAAGACTCTGTTTTTCACGGACATTTACAAAAAGCTTGGAAGTAGGCGTACCGCCGAGTATAGCCGACATAAGCGAGTTTGCAACACATTTTTCCTTTGTATCGGGAGAAGCCGCCCTGAATCCCATGACAAGCTTTGACTGTGAAATTTCTTCGGTTTCGGTTATATGCCTTATTTCTTCGGGTTTATCTATGATTATTGTAGAAGCATTCATTCTTCTTGGTTTGTTTTCAAAGTATGTTCTGAACCGGTCATATGCATTTTGCGGATCGGCACTGCCGAGCATAGCAAGCTCTGTTTTTGAATTAGCAAGGAGCTGCTGCCATGCATAGTAAACATCTTCCTGAGTGAGCTTTGAAACATCCTCACGGCTGCCGTATCGTCCTATTGAAAAAGGTTCGTTCCTGCACATGCATTCTATGCAGCGGTTTATAGCATATGTCCGCTTATCGTTGAAATCTGCATCTATAGCGTCAATAAGCTGACGTCTTTCCTGTTCGAGATCCTCAGTATTGAATTTTCCGTCTGTAATGGCAGGATCGAATATTATGGAGCAGAGAAGATCCGCAAGCTCGGATGAAACGGATTCAGCGTCAAGCGAGTAGCGGTCATCAAGACCTGCTGCGGAAAATGAGATGACCTGCATATCGCCGAGTGTGGAAACAGAGGGATAGAGTGCAGCACCGTAAAGGCTGTCAAGCTTACGGTTGAGAGCGGTAAAATCGGGATATTTTCTGCATGAGCGTGTAAGCACATACGAAAGCAGGGCATTCGCAGCGGTTGTTTTTTTGTTAAGCGGAGCAACGAGAGTTGCACTTATACGGCTTTTTTTAAATCTTGTATCTACGATACTGTTGAAAGCAACACCTTCGCAGATATCTCTTCGGATAAAATCAGACATTTCAGCATCTCCAGACTACAGGCCCCCGAAATATCCGTATTTATCGGCAGCCTTTAAAAAATTAGTAATATAATCTATTATACCACATTTAACAGGAATATAAAAGCATATTTTAAGCAAATATCATAATATTACAAATTGCAATATAAATATAATAATATACATTTAGTATATAAAAGGTTAGCGTTTTTAGGAAAGGGGTATGGGGAAAGAATGATTTCCGTGTATGTGAAAAGCCGCTGATTGACATTGACGGCTTTATAAACTATAATAGAGGAAGTATATGTGAATGATAAGGTGATATTTATGGGAATGATATTCGATACCCATGCGCATTATGATGATGATGCATTCAATGATGACCGTGACGTATTGCTTGAGGAACTTTTTGCCTGTGATGTGTGCGGCATAGTAAATCAGGGTACAACGGTAAAAACATCGGAATTCAGCATAACACTTGCTGAGAAATATATAAATATGTATGCGGCTGTCGGCATACACCCCGAATGTGCGGATGAAAACAGCATGAAAGAGCTTGATATCATAAAAAAGCTTGCTTCTCACAGAAAAGCTGCTGCAATAGGTGAGATAGGGCTTGATTATTACTATGATGTGCCGAAGGAGCTGCAAAAGGCTGTTTTTGCGGCACAGCTGGAGCTTGCAAATGAGCTTTCAATGCCTGTCAATATACATGACAGGGAGGCTCACGGCGATACAATGGAATTTTTAAGAAAGTACAAGCCAAAAGGCATACTCCACTGCTTTTCCGGCAGTGCAGAAATGGCGAAAGAGGTCGTAAAGCTTGGTATGTATATAGGTATCGGCGGTGTTATAACCTTCAAGAATGCACGAAAAACAGTTGGAGTTGTCGAAAGCATACCGCTTGAAAGTATCGTGCTTGAAACAGACTGCCCGTATCTTTCACCTGTACCGTTCAGGGGAAAGCGCAACGATTCGGGCATGATAAAATATACCGCACAGCGAATAGCCGAAATAAAGAATATTTCCGCAGACGAGGTACTTAACATTACAAAATCTAACGCCGAAAGAGTGTACAATATTAAATTGTAATGTAATAATATTCCGGAGGGATGAAATATGTTAGCATTGGTAACGGGTGCAAGTTCGGGTATAGGCAGAGATATAGCAAGAGAGCTTGTTGCAAGGGGCTGGGACGTTATTCTTGTTGCAAGAAGGACAGACAGGCTTATGGAGCTTAAAAAGGAGCTTGGCAAACACGCAAAATGTGTACGGTGTGATGTTTCTCATATAGAGGAATGTCAGAAACTCCATGAAGTCATGGCAACTCAGAATATAGAAATGCTTGTAAACTGTGCAGGCTTCGGATTGTGCGGAGAATTTACGGAAACTTCACTGGAAACCGAACTTCAGATGATAAATACCAACGTAATAGCCGTTCATGTGCTTACAAAGCTGTTTTTACAGGATTTTGTCGCAAAGAACAAGGGGTATATACTTAATGTTGCATCTGTTGCAGGCTTCTTTGCCGGACCTCTTATGGCAACATACTATGCCACAAAGAATTATGTTGTAAGTCTTACAGGCGCAGTATATGAGGAACTCAAACGTAAAAACAGCAATGTAAATATATGTGCACTCTGTCCCGGACCTGTTGACACAGAGTTCAATAAGGTTGCAAACGTAAGCTTTGCCTCAAAGCCGCTTGACAGCAGGACAGTAGCATGTAAAGGAATAGACGGTGTTATGGCAGGAAAGCTCTATGTAATACCATCAGGAAAGATAAAGGCAGTCAAGTTTGCAAAGAGGATTTTCTCCGATAAGCTTATGACACAGTTCTGCTATAAATTCCAGAAAAAGAAAAAATACTGAGGTGGGAAAATGCTTACAGTTAAAAACACGGAAGTTATGAACTTTAAAAATGCCATGCGCGGCGCAAGGAACCCCATGAACAGCTGGGACAGATCGGACAGCTATTCTGACGATGACGGTAAATATATTTTAGGTGAGAATGACCTTTCACTTGCTGTCCGTCTGAGAAAGGCAGGCAGTGATCACAGGAAATTTTTAAGACAGATATTTGTATCAATGGATATAACCGCACCGATGTACTGGTGGAAGGAGTTTGATACATATAAGGTCGGAACGGTAGCAAACTCGACAAGCACAATGCATAAGATAACCTCGGCACCGTTTTCGCTTTCACAGTTCAGCTGTGACAAAATGGACGAACCGACACTTGAAGTTATGAAATATATCATAGCAGAGCTTGAAAAGCTCAGACTTCGTTTTATTGAAACAAAGGACAAGCAGATATGGTATGACATAATACAGCTTCTGCCTTCAAGCTATGACCAGATGAGGACATGTACGCTGAATTACGAGAACCTTATAAATATATACCACGCAAGGAAGAACCACAAGCTTGACGAATGGCATATTCTTTGCGATCATATACGTTCCCTGCCTTATGCAGAGGAGCTTATAGTCTGCGAATAATATTATACACGGCGGCATTTTTGCTGCCGTGTATTTTTTTCTGTAAGGAAAATATTTCAAATTTGTTACAAAAATTAAATATCGTGATACATTTTTTTGAATGTCAGTTATCCGTTTGTTTTGATTGATAATTTTGTCGTAAATGCCCGATAATGCCGATTAAATGCGATATAGCACGAAATGAAGTGAAAAATATCAGCCGGTGTCATGTTGAAAAGTGTTAAAAATACGATATTTTCCGCTTTCAAAAGAGAAAGTTTTACACATAATGTAACACTTTAAAAAACCGCATAAAATCAGGGCTTTTTCGGTGTCAGGAGCAAAAATATACCCCTGAAACTGTAAAAAAAACAAAAAATTCGCAAAACTGTAACTAATTTGTAATCATATTCTTGCGAATTGCACATATAAAAATTAGATAAAAATGAGAATGGTTTAAAAATATGTTATTTTAGTGTGATAAGCTGTAATGAATTTATCGAACAAATGTACTGTTTTGTGCAGTGTACACAAAAAAATCCGTTGTCTGTATTTGACATTGCCGATGAAACAGGCTATAATAGCACCATCAACTACAAACCAACTGTGATTACGGTAACGAAATCAAAAAGTTACAAATTCTTAATTACAGAAAGTCTAAAGGAGATAAATAATATGGATAATCAGAATAAAAATCGTTCAGGTTTAAAGAAGGCCATAGCAGTAGCAATAATGAGTGCTGTATGCATAACAGCAGCAGTTTCAGTTACATCAATGACAAAGACCGTAAAGGTAACAGACGGTGATAAAACAACAAGCGTAAGCACAATAAATTCCGATACAGATACAATCATCGAGAAGTCCGGCATCGTTCTTGGTGAGAATGACAAGATCGTTCGTACAGACGATTCCGAAAACGGCACAACACTTTCTATCCTCAGAGGTGTAGAGGTTGAGTCAAGCAATAAGGATAAGTTAGCAGTTAAAGAGGCTGCTGTTTCCGAATCATTCCTCACAGCAGGCATGAAGCTCTCAGAGAGCGAGGCTGTTTCTCTTGCATCAGCAGTTGAGGCAGCTGAAAAAGAAATAAAGCTCTCAAAGAAAAATATAACTGTTGATGTCAGAGGCAATGTTATCGAAAAGGAAGTACCCGCAGGTAAAGTAAAGGATGCACTTGCTTATCTCGACATCAAGCTTGGTGCAAATGATATCATCGGAACAGATCTCAATACAGAGCTCAGCGATGGTATGAAGATCGTTATCAAAAATGTCAAGTACAAGACAAATGAAACAGTTGAAGCAGTTGATTATAAAGTAGTATATAAAGATACAGATGCTCTCTATAAGGGAGAATCTGAGGTAGAAACAGAGGGCGTTGAAGGCGAGCGCAAGATCGTCAGCAAGGAAAAGTATGTAAATGACGTTCTTGAATCTACAGAGCTTGTAAGCGACGAGATAACAAAGGCTCCTGTAAACAAGGTAGTACTTAACGGTACAAAAGAAAAGGCTTCTGCACCGGCACCGGTATATCAGGACTATACAGAAGGTTATATCTATCCCTATTTGACAAATACAATGGGCAGAAATCTTAACGGTCCTTCCGGTCAGGAAACATATTATAATATGGATATGTCAGGCATCGTAAGCAGCTTGCAGCGTGGCGGCTGGATGTATAACCAGTGTGTTGATACAGATCTTATCGATTACATTCTGGATACAAAAGGCTATTGGGTTCGTGAGGACGGCTGTAAGATGTTTGGTGATTACATCATGGTAGCAGCAGGTCTTGATGTAAGACCGAGAGGTTCTCTTGTACAGACTTCTCTGGGTATGGGTATCGTTGTTGATACAGGCGGATTTGCATACAATGATCCTTATCAGCTCGACATCGCAACAACATGGTAATCTGACCGACAAATGGTTAATATCAGCGGACATCTTAGGGTGTCCGCTTTTTTATGCCGTGAAGTACCGTGCTGGATGCATATTTTTACGGAAAATTTCAGGTTTTGATTTTCTTATGCTTGCATTTTTGTATAATACAAAGTATAATTATAATATATGCGATCAAAGGAGAGATAGGGCCTATGCTGTTTGCTATTATATCTGCTGCAATTTGTCTTGCTGCCGCAACAATGATGTACACACCTAAAATGAGGAGCTTCAGTCAATACAGACCTGTCGGACTGTTCTTTCTTTTTGAAGGTGTATGGGTGCTTGCAGATTATATCATAAAACAGATGATACCCGATAATGTCTTTATGATGATCGTTCATTATGTCGGACTTTCTGTTATAGGTCTGTACTTTATATTCAGCACTGTTTTTTCTTCAAAGGAAAGCTTTAAAGGAAAATTCAGAGATAACGGGGATAAAAAGGATAAATAACAGAGTTTTAAAGGAGAGAAAAAATGGGATATCTTTATACGGTTATGTGGTTTATGATGGCACTGCTTCTGTATTCAAAGTTCAAGAATGAAGGGAAAATAGTGTACATACTTTCCGGATACTTTTTGTTTGCGGGTGTATGGTGGTTCGCAAATCAGCTTGTTACAACAGACCTTATGTCAGGTACTTACGGGCTGATATTCAGGGGCGTATCTGTACTTGCACTTATCGCTCTTATATTTTCATTTTTTGGAAAGAAAAAGCACTCCGAAAGTGAGAACAAATAAACCTTACGGCTGCTGCATTTACTTGCAGCAGCTGCTTTTTTTGTATCTAAATGTGTTTACTGACGGAACTGATCCCGATTCGGATATATCTGTTTTCATGGCACGTTTTTCTGCTTCCACAAGCAGCAGCGGCGAAATGGAAAGAAGTGCGACTATAAGCCATTGTAAAGGCGTGAGCGGTGATGTGCTGAATATTGCAGACAGGAACGGTACTGATATTACCGATATCTGCATTAAAGAACCGATGATGAATGC
>JBGVAQ010000451.1:0-3236 GCA_045224775.1 Acutalibacteraceae bacterium
TAAACCTTGTCATTCCGAACGTAGTGAGGAATCTTTAAAGATCCTTCGCTTCGCTCAGGATGACATTAAAATATCAGACTTTACAAAGTACTATTCTTTTTTTCTGATATCTTACAAATTGACTTGATTATTTATGTGTAAAATATTATAATATATTATGTATCGTTATGTGAAAATTACGTAAAATGAGCGAGGTGGTATAACTGTGAGTCCTGATCCTTATGGTAAACGAATAAAGAATATTACAAATAAAGGGACGCACAGTTTATCGTATGTGTCCCTGTAAGAAAGGGCGTACTTTATGATAAGCTACTACAAGACTGTTGACGGAAAGATACAGGAGATAAGGGAATATGAGCAGGGCTGCTGGATTAACTGTATAGCACCCGATGATGAGGAAGTGCAGTATCTGCTCGATAAATTTATGATACCGCCTGAGCTTATGCGTTCGGCACTTGACGAAGAGGAATCATCTCATATAGACAGCGAGGATGATACGACACTTATAATCATAGATGTTCCTGTTGTCGAAAAGGCTCAGAAGAACATAACCTATTCGACAATGCCTATCGGTATAATGATAACCGATAAGAATGTAATAACTGTTGCACTTAAAGACAATACGGTGCTGAGTGAATTTTCCGAAGGTGTTGTAAGGAATGTAATGACGAGCTTCAAGACGCATTTCGTACTGCATATAATGCTTAGAATGGCGACAAAGTATTTGCAGTACCTCAAACAGATAGATAAGATAAATAACCGAATTGAGCGTGAATTAAGACGTACCGCACAGAACAAGGATCTTCATCAGCTTCTTGATATAGAAAAATCACTTGTGTATTTTTCATCATCGCTGAAAGCAGACGAGCTTACACTTGAAAAGATAATGCGTGGAAGATATATCAAACTTTATGATGAAGATCAGGATCTCCTTGAAGATGTGCTTATCGAGATAAAGCAGGCTGTCGATATGGCTGCGATACATCTTAACATCCTTACAGGAACAATGGATGTTTTTGCATCTATCATTTCAAATAACCTTAACGTCATAATGAAGATACAGGCTTCTCTTACGCTTCTTGTATCAGTACCGACTGTAATATCAGGTTTTTACGGAATGAATATACTGAACGGTCTGCCGTTTGACAAATCATGGTGGTTCCCGATAATACTTTCGGGAGTTCTTATGCTGATAATGTATATAATACTGAGAAAGAAGGGGATGTTCTGAGGTATGAATGAGAAAAAAATGTTCCATATAAATATAAGTCAAAGTCAGGGTGCTGAGTATGCCATAATGCCTGGAGATCCGGCAAGAGTTGAGCTTATCGCAAAATATCTTGATAACGCTGCACCGCTTGCGCATAACCGTGAATTTACATCTTTTGCAGGAATGCTTGAAGGTGAAAGGGTTATAGTCATGTCAACGGGTATAGGCGGGCCGTCTGCTGCGATAGCACTTGAAGAACTTTGCATGTGCGGTCTTAAATATGCCATACGCATAGGTACATGCGGAGGTATGCAGGAATTTGTCGTTCCGGGAGATATAATAATACCGACAGCGGCTGTCAGAATGGAAGGCACTTCAAAAGAGTATGCACCGATAGAATTTCCTGCGGCTGCCGATTATGATGTTGTGTGCGCTCTTGTAAAGGCGGCACAGGATAACCGCATGAATTACCATACGGGAGTTATACAGAGCAAGGATTCATTTTACGGTCAGCACAGTCCACAGAATATGCCTGTATCCTATGAACTTGAAAGCAAATGGGAGGCATGGAAAAGACTGGGAGTGCTTGCGTCCGAAATGGAAGCGGCGGCACTTTTTACAGTGTCAGCAGCAAGAGGAATAAAGACAGGCTGTGTGCTTCATGCACTATGGAATCAGGAAAGAAAAAGTCTGGGATATAATGATAATGATGTAATGGATACAGAGGCTGCTGTAAAGACGGCAGTTGATGCATTAAGGCTGCTTATAAGGAAATGAGATAATACTGTTTGATACAGGGTGAAGAAAATGGAAAAAAAGAAAAAAGTTTTGGCTGTAGTCGGACCTACGGCATCGGGCAAGACTGCACTTGCGGTACAGCTTGCTAAAAAATACGACGGCGAGATAGTTTCGGCTGACTCCATGCAGATATATAAGGGCATGGATATAGCATCTGCAAAGCCGACAGAGGAAGAAAAAGAGGGCATACCTCATCATCTTATGGATTTCCTTGAACCGACAGAGGAATTTTCCGTATCCGATTATGTAAAACTTGCATCTGATACCATAGATCAGATAATAACCCGTGGAAAGCTGCCGATACTTTGCGGCGGTTCGGGACTTTATATACGTTCGCTTGTAAATAACATAAGCTTTTCGGATGAGGAAAAAGATGACGAGCTTCGTGAGGAACTTAACGAAAGGTATATAAACGAGGGCGGAGAGGCACTTCTTAAAGAGCTTGCAGAATTCGATCCCGAAAGTGCTGCAAGGCTGAATCCGTCTAACGGTAAGAGAATAGTAAGGGCTATAGAGATATACCGTACAACAGGTGTAACTATGACTGAACAGATAGAACGTTCAAGGCTTGTTCCCTCACCTTATGATGTTATCGCAATAGGACTTACATTTTCAGACAGAGCAAAGCTTTATGAAAGAATAAATCAGCGTGTGGACAAAATGGTGGATAACGGTCTGCTTGAAGAAACAGAGAAATTCTATTCGGATAAAAAGAGTATAACTGCATCTGCGGCAATAGGCTATAAGGAGCTTAAACCGTATCTTGAAGGAAGGATGTCTCTTGAAGCTGCCATTGAAAAACTGAAAATGGAAACAAGAAGATATGCAAAGCGTCAGCTTACATGGTTCAGACGTGACGAATATATAAACTGGATAGAGGTAGATAATACTCCTGATCTTATGGAAGCGGCAGAAAAGATAATAAGGATGGAGGGGGATTAATGGACAGATCTGTTATCGTAAAGAAGATAATAATGGTCATAATAACACTGCTTGTTATAGCATATGTTATATTTCAGGTCAGCAGGGCGAGCTTTACACAGGTAAAGACGGTTACTGCCAAGGACACTATAGCCTATGATTCATTTACAGCGGATTGTTATGTTGTGCGTGATGAAACAATGATAGAGTATTCCGGCGACGGTATAATATCATACAATAATGATAACGGTGCAAAGGTATCTGTAAATGAAACAGTCGCAGGAGTTTTTGAAAATGCGGATTCCGC
>JBGVAQ010000452.1:0-5684 GCA_045224775.1 Acutalibacteraceae bacterium
CGAGGTCGAAGGTCTTACACCTGAAAATGACGTGGCTCCACGCCGTCCTTCAGGTCCGAGAAACAACTTCCGCAAGAACGACAGAAAGTAATAAAAGCGCTCCCTCAATGAGGGAGCCTTTTTTATCATTTTTCGCTTGAATTGTCCGTTGTGATTTGTTAGAATATACTTAAAATATAACTTACGGAGGTACATTTTTATGAAAAAGAACTTGTCAAAAGGAATTATAACTCCCCTTCCTGTGCTTATAATTGCTACCTATAATGAGGACGGTACTGCTGACGCAATGAATGCGGCATGGGGCGGACAGTGCGGAGGAAAGCATATCGCTCTTAACCTTTCACCAAAGCATGTTACAACTGAAAATATCCTCAGAACAAACGCTTTTACAGTAAGCTTTGCAGACAAGAAAAATCTTGTCGCTTCCGATTATGTCGGACTTGTTTCCGCTAAGGATGAGAAAAACAAGCTTGAAAAAGCCGGTCTGCATACGGTAAAGAGTGAATTTGTCAATGCTCCCGTTATAGAGGAATATCCCCTTACTATAGAATGTAAGGTCGTTTCTGTAAGAGAGGAACTCGGCGAAGTAAGAATAGTAGGCGAGATTGTAAATACTCTTGCTGATGAAAGCATCATCGGTGATGACGGCGTTGTTGATATCGGTAAGATTGAGGCTCTTGTTTATGATTCTCCTGCCCATTTTTACCGTGTTGTAGGTGAAAAGGTCGGAAATGCCTTCAAAGACGGCATGGCTCTGAAATAATGTGCAATGTACAATGTACAATGTGCAATGTACAATGTGCAATGTGCAATGTGCAATGTGCAATGAATGGGGAGTGATAACATGACACTCAGTGATATTAATGAATTTGCGGAACAGGCGGCTGAATGTGAAAATACAGACGCTCTTGCACAGCTATTTGACGATGCAGGCGAGGATATAGAAACCGATAAGCTTGTTACAGCTCTGGAAAGATGTAAAAGTATTGAGGATATATTTGTCTGCGGTGATGAAAGTGCCGTTATACACGGCGTTACTCCCAAATGTACAAAGTGTGGCAATACTTCGCCAAATACACTTTTAGGAAGTGCGGCGGAAATTCTTTCGGGACAAAAAACTGTGCATCTCGGCTGCTGCGAATGCGGAACTCAGTTTACGGTATGACAGTATTATGAATATTGAAGCCTCTGTAATTTGTACAATTCAGGGGCTTTATTTTTGTTATACTTTATTTGAGTGATATTAACAATTATTTACATATATCTTTGTACAATATTTTAAACATTCCAAAAATAACGCTAATTCATTGACAAAAAACGTATAAAATTCTATAATAAAACAGAATAAAATTGCACATTGAACATTGCACATTGAACATTGCACATTGCTAATTGATAACGAACGGATGGGAATGGTTGTATGACGGTTTCACTTTGCATTATCGCATATAATGAAGAAAACGTGCTTGAAAGCCTTCTTTCTCAGGTAAAGGCTCAGACCTTTCCGCATGAACTGACTGAGCTTGTTCTTGTTGACAGCGGCTCGGATGACAATACAAAAAAGATATTTCTTGACTTTGCAGAAAAATATAAGAACGGATATATTGATATAAAGGTGCTTGACAATCCTAAAAGAAGTCAGGCGGCAGGCTGGAACACCGCTATAAAATCTGCTGTGGGTGACGTTATAATAAGGCTGGACGCTCATGCAGAGATACCTGTTGATTTTATAGAGAAAAATATGGAGCTTATCGGTACGGGTGAAGATGTATGCGGCGGTTCAAGACCTAACAGGATAGATCAGCCAACACCTTTGAAAGAAATGCTTTTCCTTGCGGAAAGCTCTATGTTCGGAAGCTCGATAGCAGGCTACAGACGTAAGACTGAGGAAAAGAAAAAGTATGTATCTTCGCTTTTTCACGGTGCATACAGACGTGAGGTATTTGCAAAGGTCGGCGGCTTTAATGAAGATCTCGGACGTACTGAGGACAATGAACTGCATTACAGAATACGTCAGGCAGGATATAAAATATGTCAGGGCAGCGATATCATTTCATATCAGCATATAAGAGGCGATCTTCCGTCTATGCTGAAACAGAAATACGGCAACGGTAAATGGATAGGGCTGACGCTCGGTGTCTGCCGTGAATGCCTTTCGGTTTTCCATTTTGTGCCGTTTGTGTTTGTCGCTATGCTCATAATGACGCTGACAATATTTTTTATAGGAATATTCATGGGGATAAAGATAATGCTTTTCCCGTTTATAATGCTTATCGGAGCATATATACTTGCCGACCTGCTTATGACTGTCGCTGCGGTTCTTACGGCTGAAAAGAAACATCCCATACAGATTTTACTGCCGTTTGTGTTTCTGCTGCTGCATTTGTCATACGGCTGGGGTACTATAGTAGGGATAGCAGAACTGCCGTTCTGGAAAAGCCGTCTTGACGGTTCGGCACAAAAAGAGATAGATAATGTAAGGGACTGTGTAATAAAAAATACATCTGAAAATGTACGGGGGGCAGACTGATGAACGGTTCGACTACTAACAGAGAAAAGAACGGTCTTTTCAAAAACAAGGTCTGGGATGCTATGGCGGCAATTCAGAGAGAACACAGGGGCTTTGGCAAACAGGTGTTCATGCTCGCTAAAAATGACCTTATCAAAACTTACAAGGGTGCTGTTATAGGTCCTTTCTGGGCTGTTATGAAACCGCTGTTCCAGCTTTTTGTATACTGGTTTGCTTTTTCTGTCGGACTCAGGGGCGGCTCTGACCGCCTTGAACATGGCATAGGTTTTTTTGTGTTTATAATGGTAGGCTTTCTGCCGTGGACATTTATGAGCGAGGCTATATCAAAGGGCTCAAAGTGCATAAGGAGCAACAAACAGTTTGTTAACAAGATTTCTTTTCCCGTTTCCGCAATAATGACATACACAACACTGTCAAAATTCTATGTACAGCTGTTCCTTTTCTCGCTTGTTTACTTCTACATTTCAATAACAGGTTTTACACCAAGCATTTATAATTTACAGATGCTGATATATATGCCGATGATGTTCGTCTTTTTCCTTGCGCTTGTATGGTCGCTCGCACCCATGAGCGCATTCAGCAAGGACTTTGAAAGTCTGATAAATACCATAATGTCGGGACTTTTCTGGCTTTCGGGCGTATGCTTCGATTCATATACAGTAGATAATGATGTTGTAAGATACATTCTTCTTTTTAACCCCATGACTTATTTCTGCAACGGTTACAGAAAGGCTCTGCTTTATCATCAGTGGTATTTTGAGGGTTTTTACAGACCTGATTATGAAAACCTTATATTTGTAGCCGAGTTTGTGCTTGTTGTGCTTTTAGGCTTCTTTAACTATAATCGCCTTAAAAAGCGTCTGCCCGATGTACTGTGATGTTTTAATGGAGAGATAGTTTATGCAGGAAACTTTTTTTCAGAAGCTCCAGAGAGTAAAGATAGGTGATATAGGGCATATATTCCTTTTCGGGCTTGCACTGCCTGTTTCTCTTGTGTACAGGCTTTTCCGAAGGGATATGTGGCTCATCTGTGACAATAAAAACGAAGCCCGTGACAACGGCTACCATTTTTACAGATATGTCTGTGAAAATCATCCCGAACAGGACGCTGTATATGCTATAAGCAAAAAGTCAAAGGACTTTGACAGAGTTAAAAATTTGGGAAAGACTGTGGATTACGGCTCTTTCAGGCATTGGGTGCTTTATCTTTCCGCAAAAAAGAATATAAGCTCACAAAAGGGCGGCAAGCCTAATGCGGCAGTATGCTATTTTTTAGAGGTAAAAAGAATACTCAGGAATACGAGGATATTTTTACAGCACGGGGTTATACATAACGATAATGAGTTCCTTCATTATAAGGAAACTATGATGAAAATGTTCGTTGTCAGTACGCAGAGGGAGTATGAATTTGTATGTAAGAAGTTCGGATATCCCGAAGGAGCTGTGAAAAAATTAGGGCTTTGCCGTTTTGATAAACTCCATGATATGAAGATAAAGCCGAAACAGGTTTTGCTCATGCCGACATGGAGAAGCTGGATTGCAACACCGACTTCCGCATCAGATGAAATAGAGGATGTTTCTGATTTCAGGAATACCGAGTATTTCAAAGCGTGGAGCAGTTTTCTTGAAAGCAGGGAGCTTTTTCGCATACTTGAAGAAAATGACCTTGAGCTTGTTTTCTATCCGCACCGTGATATGCAGAGCTTTTTAGGCAGTTTCAATATAAAAAACAGCCGTATAAGAACGGCGAAATTTCCAGAGTATGATGTTCAGGAGCTTTTAAAAGAGTCGGCTTATCTTATAACCGACTATTCAAGTATAGCTATGGACTTTGCATATATGAACAAAAGGCTGATGTATTATCAGTTCGACTATGATGATTTCCGTAAGGGACAGTACCCCGAGGGATATTTCAGCTATGAAAAAGACGGTTTCGGAAAGGTTTGTACATCTCTTGAAGATGCACTCAAAGAATTTGAGTCAGCCGTTAAGTGCGGCTTTGAAAATCCTGATATGTACCGCAAAAGACATGATGAGTTTTTTGACCTTTATGACGATAAGAACTGTGAGAGAAACTATAATGCTATAAAAGAATTATGACATTATCCGAGAGGTGAGTATATGGAAAAAATAGATTTTGTTATCATATGGGTAGACGGTAATGATAAGGAATGGCAGAAAGAAAAAGCTAAATATAAGCCGTCCGACATGCTCAACAGCGATACGCCCGTAAGATACAGGGACTGGGACAATTTACAGTACTGGTTCAGAGGTGTGGAAAAATTCACCCCTTGGGTAAACAAGATACATTTTGTTACATGGGGACATCTTCCTGCATGGCTTGATACCTCAAATCCAAAACTTAATATAGTGAATCACCGTGATTATATCCCAGAAAAATATCTTCCGACATTCAGCTCGCACTGTATAGAACTGAATCTGCACAGAATAAAGGGACTTTCTGACAGGTTCGTATATTTCAATGATGATATGTTCATCCTGAAACCGATGGAGCAGGAGGAGTTTTTTAAAAACGGTATGCCGTGCGATACATTCGGGCTTAACTGCGTGTATTTCGGACATGACAGCGCCGGACATTTCAACGGCTCGAATATGGAAGTAATAAACAGCGAATTTCAGCGTAAAAAAAGAGCTATACAAAAGCGTGATTTCTGCAAATGGTTCAGCTTGAAAAATGGGTTCAGAGTTAATCTTAAAACAGCCATGCTCAGTTTATGGGAATGGTTTCCGGGTTTCCATTACGACCATCTGCCGTCTGATTTCCTTAAACAGACTTTTGAAGAGGTCTGGGATAAGTATTATGATATTCTTGACAAGACATGCAGTGATAAATTCCGTCAGGAATCCAATGTAAATCAGTGGCTCATGAAATACTGGCAGCTTTGTACGGGTAATTATGCCGTGCGTCCGGCAAATACCGGAAATGCGTTCCATGTAAGTGAGGAAAACTTCAAGGAAGTATGCAGGGCTGTATATCATCAGCAGTATAAGCTTATATGTATAAACGATACGCCGAGAACGGTGGATTTTGAACACAAAAAAGATGTGCTCAATGCCTGCTTCAAAAAGATACTTCCCGAAAAATCAGGCTTTGAACTTTAAGGCTCCCTCCGTGAGGGAGCTGGCTGCTATG
>JBGVAQ010000453.1:0-1833 GCA_045224775.1 Acutalibacteraceae bacterium
CTTTGCTGATTTTGATAGTTGCTTTTTGAGATACGATTTTATTGTTGCCATCCTTGACGATAGCCTTGACGGTATAACTGCCCTCTGCAAGTCCCGTTGTGTCCCAAGTGGTACTGTCCGATGTGCTGTAATCCTTGATGATCGTTTCTTTATTGCTTGAATTGATGTATGTAAACTTGTACTGCAAAGTACCCGTACCGTCTTTTGCATCACAGTTCAGCTTTATCTTTTCTCCTGCTCTTGCACTTGCAGGAACAGAAAAAGATGTAATACTAATCCTCGATAAAATAGTGATAAAAGAGCAAAGGTGTGCTATAATAGTCAAGGGTGAGAATTATGGCGAAGAAATACGAAATCAGCGAAGAAGGATTGAATGAGCTTCGTGAAGCACGAAGAACGAATCGAGACAAGAGCGTGGAGCGGCGGCTGCATGCACTAATCCTT
This sequence comes from Acutalibacteraceae bacterium, assembly GCA_045224775.1. Lineage (GTDB taxonomy): Bacteria > Bacillota > Clostridia > Oscillospirales > Acutalibacteraceae > UBA1213. The sequence continues at coordinate 445 of JBGVAQ010000453.1, forward strand.
CACGCAGAAGGAAACACAGGGAAGAAGGTATCGGAACTCACAGGGTACAACGAGAAGTATCTCTATAAACTCTATCGAAAATACCTCTCTGGTGGTATCGAAGCCATAACGGGCAATCATTATGGCGGCAATCGGAGAAATATGAGCTATGAGGAAGAGGAAATCTTCCTGTCGCAATTCATCAATGAAGCAGATGGCGGTCATATAACGGATGTGAAAGTCATAAAAGCCGCTTACGACAAGAAGGTCGGACACGAAACAGGACATGGTCAGATATACTTTGTGTTGCACCGACATGGATGGTCGAAGAAGCTGCCCCGAAGCAGACATCCAAAGAGTGCAAAGCCAGAGGCAATTGAAGCCTCAAAAAAATTAACTCTCGAATCCAAGAATTGAAAAAAGTTTTCAACAATTCCAAACGGATTCGGTTGATGTTTCAGGATGAGGCTGGCTTTGGACGGATCAATAAGCCAAAACATTGCTGGTGCAGAAAAGGCGTACGGCCTCGGGTTCCATGCCACCATATCCGTCAATACCGCTACGCTTATGGAGCGGTAGACCCCCTATCTGGTGATGGGTATTTCCTAATACTTCCATACTGTAACACGGTGTGTATGAACATCTTCTTGGAACATTTATCTGCGGCATATCCGGACGATTATATTATCCTTGTGTGCGATGGTGCAGCGTGGCACAAATCAGGCTCCCTGCAGTTGTTTCCCAATATTGAACTGATGTTCATTCCTCCATACACACCAGAGATGAATCCGATTGAGCAGATTTGGAAAGAGCTTCGAGCCAGAGGCTTTCATAATGAAGTATTCCAGACGCTCGACAAAGTCGTTGACCGCTTGTGCGATACTATCCGCAATCTGACCTGTGAAACCATTCGCAGTATTACAGGTCGTTCTTGGATATTGTCATGTTTTAATTAAGGAATAGTATCAGTCAACAGGAACAAAATTGAAGCCGTGTTTTTGTGCGTATTGCTCGGCGGTGGAGTTTCTGTAGCCTTTAATTGTCATGTCATCTTTCTTTCGATATAAGCCGTTATTATCGGTGTAATATCCTATCATGCTTTCGGACAAGTCGACTTTCCGATTCAGCACAACAACGCATCCTAAATGATTGCATACTTCAAAAGCACTATATCCGATGTATGTTAAATTTTCAGGAAGGGTGATTTGTGTCAATGAAGAACAACCAAGAAAAGCCTCCTTTCCGATTTCCGTCACGCTGTCTGGAATGGTAATCTGCGTCAAAGCAGTACAATCACGAAAGGCATAATTTCCGATTTCCGTCACACCGTCTGGAATGGTAATCTGCATCAAAGCAGTACAACCCTCAAAAGCATAACTTCCGATTTTTGTCACGCTGTTAGGTATGTTG
>JBGVAQ010000454.1:0-2522 GCA_045224775.1 Acutalibacteraceae bacterium
CCCTCACGCACTCTTTATGGTTCGTATGCTTGTAATAACATAACTTTTCTAAAAACGCAAGCACTTTTTGCATAATTTACAGACAATTTCACTTGCAACCCATTATTTTAGATTATATTTTTCAATCACACATTCATGTTCCTTGCTGTCCTTATCATAGTTGATACCGACAAGCAGAATGTTATCATAACCTTTAATTGCATCAGGATACTTTTTGTTCTTGATCTGAGCGATAGCAGCATCGGCTGTCTTATTCCATTTCAGCTCGACCACCATCGGCGGATAAGCATTTGCATCAATGAACGGCTTTGGTATGAAAACAATGTCTGCAAAGCCCTCACCTGCCGGAAGTTCCTGAATGATATTGTACTGCTCTCTTGCGTAGTAATAAGCGATCAGCACGATAAAACGCAGGGACTGCTCGTTATTGTAGTTGAGGACAGAGCTGTTCTGTTCATGTACCCGTCTGATACAGTCGGCAACCACCTCGGCTTTTCCGGCAAGAGTATCAGCCAAAAGCTGTTTTGATTTCAGAACGGCATTTATTGTTTCCTTCCATAAACCCTTTGCTCTCATACTTGCAACATATTCATCATATATCTCTTTATTCGGAATATAAGCTGTTCTTTTGTCCGATCTGTAGCCTAAATATCCTAAATGAATAAGCAATGTCAGAATATCATCCTTGTTTGCAAACGTTACCATATCATTTGAAAAAGTCCTGGTATCAACAGACTGTTCCTGACCTGAAAGAAGTTTTTCTATCGTCTCATGCAAGCCATCGAAATTCATGGAAATATATTTTGCAAGGGCTTCATAGGTTTCTGTCTGTGTCCAATAGTTTGAAAATGATTTCTTATCAATAGCTGCAAGAACAGACCTTGGGCAATAAAGCTCTGTGCCGTTAAGCTCATATCCGTCATACCATGCCTTCATACTCTCAAAGTCAACACCGTACTCGTCACAAAGAGACCTGACTTCTTCCCCTGTAAATCCTGTATAATTCTGGAAAGGCTCAGATTCAAGCATTGAGTATTCATCAAACATATTAAGTGCCGAATGTGTGCCATATTTTTTGATCGGCAGTATGCCTGTCATATAGGCAAGGGCAACATATGTCTGGTCTTTAAGGAGATTACGAATAAAATCAAGGTATGTTTTTTGAGCATCCTTGTTGTCCATATTCTCACGCATAACGCAGTCCCATTCATCTATCAGAAAAACAAACGGGTTTCCGGTCTCGTCATAAATTTCTTCGAGGCTGAATGAAATATCATCATCCGGATCAGATATTACTCCGGGAAACTCCTTTTGCAGATCTTTTACTAATCTTTTTTTCAGCAGTCGGAGCATACCGTCATTATCATTACTGCTGCTGAGAAAACGCTGCATATTCAGATAAATAACATTATACTTATTCAGATGCTCCGTATAACCTTCCATTTTTGAAATAACAAGACCCTCAAAAAGATCTTGACTATTACAGCCTTTACTGTAATAAGCTAAAAGCATACCCAAATTGAGTGACTTACCGAATCTCCTCGGACGGCTGACACAGATATACTTCTGCTTAGTTTTTAACCTATGATTGATTACAGATATCAAACCGGATTTATCCACATATATTTTTGAATTCAAAGCTTCTGTAAAGCTTGCATTTCCCGGATTAACAAAGATACCCATTCCCCACACCTCCTGAAAGCTTCTGCTATAATTATATACCATCTGACGGAGCAGTTCAAGATGGAATGTACAAACAAAAGAAAAACACTGTGTTTTATATACAAAGCTACCATGTCAGCGTTTTCTCAGATTTTATCAGAACAATGCAAGCTGTTCTGATTTATAAAATGCAGTATCTATCGTCTCCTGATTTTCAACAGATATTAAAGACATCGAAGAAAACCTGCTCGATTTAACTGATGCTTTGACAATATTGGAAAAGCAGGATGTAATATCACACTTTGTTATATCTGAAAAGCATATAAGCTGAACATTCGCTCTTTTTGCCATCTCAAACATAGGGACCAAAGCATCCTTGGTGCTGATTTCGCCAAAAGGATTGTCAAGAATCAGCACACCGGTATTATTTTTGAAAACACCGTTATTGTTCCTGCTGTAATTCATTACGGAAAGAATCACTGCAAGATAGATCAGAAAGCCTTCCGCGCCGGAGTTTCCGGTATGCTTCCATGAACGGTATTCAGAATTTCTGGGATCAATATCTGCCTTGTATGCCTTCATCTGAATCGAATCTGTCCCTATGTATTTTCTTACCAGAACAGCACTGCTGACCGCACCTGAAACATACTTTTTGAGCGCCCACTCTGTAATGTCTGATTTCATTTTAGCCAACAACTCATCAGTCCATTTATTTATCTCGTTTTCTATTCTCAGACGGGAACTGTTTTCGTCGAGCTTATCCGGTATGTTGAAGCGTATCATTTGTTTTGGCTTTTCATCCGCATAGATCTTCACAAAAGAATTCTTCTGTATCTGAAGCAGACCTTCATATATGGATT
>JBGVAQ010000455.1:0-1949 GCA_045224775.1 Acutalibacteraceae bacterium
ATAAAGGCTATGCTCAAGGCACCAATCATAATGCTAGACGGCAAGATAGTTTATCCTGAATGTGGAACACCACAAGGCGGCTTATGCCGAGCTTTGCATAATCCGCCTTATGCCGAGAAAAACATTATGCGGAGTTGATGTAAGAAAATATAGGTATGATCGACAAAATATGCTTTTAAACTCGGCATAATATATATCCCCAAACTTTCATTATGCTACTGAAAAAATATAATAAACAGTCTGCAATTTCAGAAAAATATCTGCTATGCTTAAACTATCCTGAATATAGAAAGGGGCAGTTTAAATGCAGTTGAGCGAAATAACAGACGGTCTTGAAAGGCTGTTGGAGCAGAACCATTACAATCCTGCTACGATCAGATTTTACCGGAACGAATGGAGGAAAATACGGCTTTTCCTGACAGAAAGATATGGCGATACCGAATTTGATATGGAACGTGGTCTTGAATACCTTGAAGAAAAATACAATTTCAAGACAAAGTATGATGAAGGGAATCTGTCTCAGCAAAGAGTACAGCTTCTGAGGGTGATACATATGCTGGAGGATTATCGTCTTCATAGGGTACTGACCAGAAGGTATCATGCTTCAAGAAATCCGATAAGCCTAAGACCAGATCTTGAGATCATCTTTTCAGAATACAGCAGATATTTGAACGGATCAGAACTGTCAAAATGCACCGTTGAGCATTATCTTTCTTCCTCAAAGGTCTTTCTGGACTTTCTATGTCAAAGATCATTAAATGGCATTAATGATCTGACAACAAAGTTCTGTCATGAATATTTGAAAACCTTAGCAGGCTACAGCTTTAAAACGGTTGAACAGAAAGTATGCGGTTTAAGACATTTTCTTCGTTTCCTTAATGAAAGCAACCATATTGATACAGATATTGCATCCGAGATTCATATGCCGAAAATATCAAGAAATGCTAAAATCCCTTCTGTATGGAAACAGGATGAGCTGACCAACACGCTTCTTGCGATAGATCGTAATAACCCGACCGGAAAAAGAGATTATGCTATGATATTACTTGCCTGTATACTTGGCATCAGGATCGGTGATATCAAAAATCTTCGTTTTGATAATTTTGACTGGAACAAAAAGCAGCTTTCTTTTGTTCAGCATAAAACTCTAAAGCCTGTCACACTTCCGATTCCGGATGCTGTAGGTTGGGCAGTGATTGATTACATCAGGAACGGGCGACCAAAATACTTTGAAACGAATTACGTTTTCATCAAACATATGCCGCCATTTGATCCTTTATCCGATAATAATCATATGCAGCAGCAAATTGTCAGATATATGAACAAAGCAGGACTTCGTAAGGATAAGAATAAGCATTCCGGATTTCATTCACTGCGTCATTCAGCCGGCTCAATGCTGCTTGATATGGAAACTCCTCTTCCTGTGATCACGTCCATTCTTGGTCATTCGGATATTGACGTTACCGGAATATATCTGAAAACGGATCTTCAAAAGCTTCGTGAATGTGTTCTTCCCATGGAGGAAACTGATCATGAGTAAAACTGTATTCAAAAGTGTTTTCCACTCAGAGTTTCAGGAACTAATAACACTTAAACGTTCCCTTGGATTCAAATATCAAACTGAAGAAAAAGCATTCAAGCGTATTGATGAGTATCTTTGTACGACTAATTTGAAAGAAAAAAATATCACAAAGGAACTCTGCGTAAAATGGTGCCAGAAACGAAGCTATGAAAGTGCTGCTAATCATTGCAACCGCATCAGTTCTCTGCGTGTATTTTGTAAATATCTTTGCGGCATAGGTTTTTCCGCTTATGTTCCGCCAAAGGGTATTACCAATCATCCGCCAAAATACAATGCACACATATATACTGACGATGAGTTGAAACGATTTTTTGAAGCTGTAGATAAAAGTCAATCTGTTTCCGGATTATGTCCATATCGCTCATTG
>JBGVAQ010000456.1:0-6868 GCA_045224775.1 Acutalibacteraceae bacterium
ATGCTGCGAGGGTGCTACCTCATTATGCTTTGTCTTTGCCATAACACCGAGTTTCCACAATTCTTCGTCAAGATCATTCATAAATGCGGCTACTCTTGTTTTGATAGAACCGAAATAGTGATCTTCAAGTTCCTGTCCTTTCGGAGCAGGTGCACCGAAAAGTGTACGGCCTGTGAAGATAAGGTCCGGACGCTTATCATACATTTTCTTATCAATAAGGAAATATTCCTGTTCCGGTCCTACTGTTGTTGTAACTCTCGTTACATCATTCTTGCCCAAAAGATGAAGAAGCTCTGTTGCAACGCTGCTAAGACGTTCCATAGAACGAAGGAGCGGTGTTTTTTTGTCAAGAACTTCGCCTGTATATGAGCAGAAAGCTGTCGGGATATACAATGTTTTATCTCTTATAAAAGCCGGAGAGGTAGGATCCCATGTTGTATAACCTCTTGCCTCGAATGTTGCACGTATGCCCCCCGACGGGAAGCTTGATGCATCAGGCTCACCTTTGATAAGCTCTTTGCCGGAAAACTCCATGATTATCTGACCGTCCTCAGCCGGATAAATAAAGCTGTCGTGCTTCTCTGCTGTGATGCCTGTCATCGGCTGGAACCAGTGTGTATAATGGGTGCAGCCCATTTCAACCGCCCAGTCCTTCATAGCATTCGCAACAGCATTTGCTACGCTGATATCAAGTGGTTCGCCGTTTTTAATGGTCTTTTTCAATGCTTTATAAGTTGTGCGGGGAAGTCTTTCCTGCATCTTTCTGTCATTGAATACCATACTTCCGAAAAGCTCTGTTACATTTGTCATAACCTTTCTCTCCTGTCTTTTGATTTCTTTTTTACTTTACAAAACATAAAGGCGCTGCAAGCTCCATTGCTTACAACGCCTTTGTTGTTTCGATGTTTGCAGTATACACCATTGTTTTTTATTTGTCAATACCTTTTTGCAATTTTTTTTCTAAATCTTGCAAACCGTTCATATTTCAACCGAATTTTGACGCTCTATTTTCGGAATATGAATGATATTTTAACGAATATGCAATTTTATATTGACAATCCTGCACTGTAGTTTTATAATATTCGTTGTAATACGATTTTTGCATGTCGTATATACATCTCAGTCCAAAAAAGAGAAAGGAAGAAAAATATGCAGCCATTAACAAACAGCTTATACGATCCGTCATTTGAACATGATAACTGCGGTATCGGAGCAGTGGTTAACATTAAAGGAATAAAAACACACAAGACCGTATCCGATGCACTCACTATTGTTGAAACCCTTGAACACCGTGCAGGTAAAGATGCCGAGGGAAAAACAGGTGACGGCGTTGGCATACTTCTCCAGATATCACACAAATTCTTCAAAAAGGAAGCTCAGAAGCTGCATATCCCCATACGATCAGAAAGAGATTATGCTGTGGGAATGTTCTTTTTCCCGCAGAACGAACTCAGAAGAAATCAGGCAAAGAAAATGTTCGAGATAATTGCCGAAAAGGAAGGCCTTGATGTTTTAGGCTGGAGAGAGGTTCCCTCTCAGCCAAATGTTCTCGGCGCAAAGGCTCTCGAATGTATGCCTTATATACAGCAGTGCTTTATTGACCGTCCCGAAGGTGTTGACCGTGGACTTGATTTTGACCGCCGTCTTTATGTAGCAAGACGCTTTTTTGAACAAAGTAACGAGGACACTTATGTTGTATCGCTTTCAAGCAGAACTATAGTATATAAAGGAATGTTCCTCGTCGGAGATCTCAGACGTTTCTTTGTTGATCTTCAGGACGAGGACTACGAATCCGCTATTGCAGTTGTACATTCACGTTTTTCAACAAATACATTTCCGAGCTGGCAGAAGGCTCACCCCAACCGCATGATAGTTCATAACGGTGAGATAAATACCATAAGAGGCAACGCCGATAAAATGCTTGCCCGTGAGGAAACAATGGCTTCCGAGCATCTTATGGGCGAGCTTGACAAGGTAATTCCCGTTGTAAATACAGAAGGCTCTGACTCTGCTATGCTTGACAATACACTTGAATTTCTCGTTATGAGCGGAATGGATCTTCCCCTTGCAGTTATGATAACCATTCCTGAACCCTGGGATAACAACCACGCCATGAGCCAGAAAAAGCGTGACTTCTATCAGTATTACGCTACAATGATGGAACCCTGGGACGGCCCTGCCGCAATAGTATTCTCCGACGGTGATATTGTCGGCGCTGTTCTTGACCGTAACGGTCTGCGTCCATCACGTTATTATATTACGGATGACGATGATCTTATCCTTTCCTCAGAGGTCGGCGCACTTCCGATCCCTGCCGAAAAAATAGTACGCAAGGAAAGACTTCATCCCGGAAAAATGCTGCTTGTCGATACAGTTCAGGGCAGACTTATAGATGATGACGAGATAAAGGAGCATTATGCATCACGCCAGCCTTACGGTGAATGGCTCGATTCAAACCTTATCCGTCTTAAATATCTCAAAGTTCCGAATGCAAAGGTCGAGGAACATCCCAGAGCTGAAAAACGCCGTCTTCAGAAGGCTTTCGGCTATACATATGAAGATGTTATGGACAACATTCTTCCTATGGCAAAGGACGGCAAAGAACCTATCGCCGCTATGGGCTGTGACAAGCCAATCGCCGTACTTTCAAAGCAGCCTGTTCCCCTTTTCGATTACTTCAAGCAGATATTCGCACAGGTAACAAATCCGCCTATTGATGCTATCCGTGAGGAAATAGTTACCTCAACAACTATCTACATCGGTGAGGACGGAAATATTCTTGAAGAAAAACCCGATAACTGCAAGGTAATAAAGGTAGTCAACCCGATACTTACTTCAACGGGTATGCTCAAACTCAAAAAGATGAATATATCGGGCTTCAAGGCAGCAGTTATCCCGATACTCTACTATAAAAACACAAAGCTTTCAAAGGCTATAAAAAGACTGTTCATCGAAGCCGACAAAGCATATAACAACGGTGCAAACATACTTATCCTTTCGGATAAGGGCGTTGACGAAAACAGACTCGCTATCCCGTCACTCCTTGCAGTATCCGCACTTCATCAGCACCTTGTCGCTACAAAACGCAGAACATCACTTTCTATCGTTCTCGAAAGCGGTGAACCGAGAACAGTACATCATTTTGCAGCACTTCTTGCTTATGGTGCAAGCGCAGTCAATCCATATCTTGCACTTGAAACCATACATGAACTTATACATGACGAGCTTCTTGACAAGGATTATTATGCAGCAGTAAATGATTATAATGACGCAATACTTCACGGTATTGTAAAAATAGCCTCGAAAATGGGTATTTCCACATTACAGTCATATCAGGGTTCAAAAATATTCGAGGCAATAGGTCTGAGCAAGGAACTTGTAAACGAATACTTCACAGGTACAGTAAGCCGTATCGGCGGAATAACACTTGAAGATATAGAAAACACTGTAGACCGTCTGCACACGGCAGCTTTTGATCCTCTCGGACTCTGTACGGACAGCGATCTCCCGTCAAGAGGCGAACACAAGATAAGAAGCGGTAAAGAAGAACATCTTTATAATCCGCAGACTATACACGCACTCCAGAAAGCAACCCGCACAAACGACTACAACACCTATAAGGAATACTCACGCATGATAAACGAGGAAATGAGTCCCGTTAATATCCGTGGACTTCTTGATTTCAACTATGCACAGGAACCTGTTACGATAGATGAAGTCGAAAGCGTTGACAGCATTGTACACAGATTTAAAACAGGTGCTATGTCATATGGTTCTATCTCACAGGAAGCACATGAAGCTCTCGCATCAGCCATGAACCGCATCGGCGGAAGATCAAACTCAGGTGAGGGCGGTGAAAGCCTTGAGCGTCTGAAAAGCAAAGGCACTGATAACGACCGCTGTTCTGCAATAAAGCAGGTAGCTTCAGGACGTTTCGGCGTTACATCAAAGTATCTCAACTCCGCAGACGAACTACAAATCAAAATGGCTCAGGGTGCAAAACCCGGTGAGGGCGGACATCTTCCCGGACAAAAAGTCTATCCGTGGATAGCAAAAACAAGGCACTCAACCCCAGGTGTTTCACTTATATCACCTCCTCCCCATCACGATATTTATTCCATCGAAGATCTTGCACAGCTTATTTATGACCTTAAAAACGCTAACAAAAAGGCAAGAATATCTGTAAAGCTCGTTTCAGAAGTCGGCGTTGGTACAGTTGCGGCAGGTGTTGCAAAAGCCGGCGCAGGCGTAATACTCATTTCCGGATATGACGGCGGTACAGGTGCTGCTCCCGGCAGCTCTATCTATAACGCAGGTCTGCCTTGGGAACTCGGACTTGCAGAAGCTCACCGCACACTTATTATGAACGGTCTTCGTGACAAGGTAGTTATCGAAACAGACGGTAAGCTTATGACAGGACGTGATGTTGCTGTTGCGGCTATACTCGGTGCAGAAGAATTCGGCTTTGCAACTGCTCCGCTTGTAACACTCGGCTGTGCAATGATGCGTGTGTGCAATCTCGATACATGTCCTTTCGGTGTCGCAACACAGAATCCCGAACTCAGAAAACGCTTTAACGGCAAGCCTGAATATGTCATAAACTTCATGCACTTTGTCGCTCAGGAACTAAGGGAATATATGTCAAAGCTCGGTGTAAGAACTGTAGATGAGCTTGTCGGCAGAACGGATCTTCTCCGCAAGCGTGAGGGTATAACAGATAAGGAAAACAGCGTTGATATATCTCTCCTCATTGACAAAAAATTCGCAGATGAACATATCAGCTATACTGACAAGAAACTCTATGATTTCAAACTTGAAGAAACCATAGATGAAAAGGTAATAGGAAAGAAACTCAGAAAAGCATTCAATGCCGGTGAGCCTAAAACTATCGAAATAAATATCAAAAACACCGACCGTACACTCGGTACAGCATTCGGTTCTGAAATAACAAGAAAATATGATGATACACTTCCCGAAGATACCTACCGCATTGTATGCAACGGTTCAGGCGGTCAGAGCTTCGGTGCATTCATCCCCAAAGGTCTTACACTTGAGCTTAAAGGCGACAGCAACGACTATTTCGGAAAAGGACTTTCAGGCGGTAAGCTTATAGTATATCCCCCTGAAAACTCAAAATTCAAAGCCGCTGAAAATATCATCATCGGAAACGTTGCTCTTTACGGTGCAACAAGCGGTAAGGCATTTATAAACGGTGTCGCAGGAGAACGCTTCTGTATCAGAAATTCCGGTGCTTCTGCTGTAGTTGAAGGCGTGGGCGAGCATGGCTGTGAATATATGACAGGCGGTACTGTCGTTATACTCGGCAGAACAGGCAACAACTTTGCTGCCGGTATGTCAGGCGGTGTCGCATATGTACTTGACGAGCATCATCATCTTTACAAGCGTCTTAACAAGGAGCTTGTTGAATGTACAGAAGTTACACAACAAAGTGATATCGACACGCTCAGAAACCTTATTGCTGAACACGTTTCCGCAACAGGTTCGGAAAACGGTGAGAATATACTTACTCATTTTGAAAAGTATCTGCCGCTGTTCAAAAAGGTCATCCCGCATGATTACCGTATAGTAACAGAGGCAATAGCTGTAAACGAGCAGAACGGCATGGACGAAGAACAGGCAAAGATAGAGGCTTTCCACAAGCTTATCAACGCTGAATAAAGGAGAGAAAAAATATGGGAACACCTGACGGCTTTCTGAAATATGAGCGTAAAGACGCACAGGCATATGATATAAATGAACGTATAAAGAATTATGATGAATTTCATTATCCGCTTTCTGAAAAGGAACAGAAAAAACAGGGCGAACGCTGCATGAACTGCGGCGTACCGTTCTGTCAGTCGGGAATGAAAATAGGCGGTATGATATCGGGATGTCCTCTCAATAACCTCATCCCCGAATGGAACCACCTTGTAAGCATAGGCGCATGGAAACAGGCTTATGACAGACTTAAACTTACAAACAACTTTCCCGAATTTACTTCCCGTGTATGTCCTGCACTCTGCGAAAAAGCGTGTACCTGCGGAGCAAACGGCGATGCTGTTACTGTACGTGCAAACGAGTACAGCATTATAGAAAAGGCATACAGCGAAGGTCTTGCAATTCCTCAGCCTCCAAAAGTAAGAACGGGCAAGAAAATAGCTGTTATCGGCTCAGGTCCTTCCGGACTTGCAGCAGCCGACCAGCTCAATAAAAGAGGTCATTCCGTAACAGTATATGAACGTTCTGACCGTGTAGGCGGACTTCTTATGTACGGCATACCGAACATGAAGCTTGAAAAACATATTATTGAGCGTAAAGTAAACATTATGAAAGCCGAGGGCATTTCATTTATCACAAACACAAATGTAGGTACAGATATAACTGCTGACGAGCTTATGAAACAGTATGACAAGGTAATACTTGCCTGCGGTGCATCTCAGCCGAGAGATATAAAAGTACCCAACCGTGATGCAGAAGGCATATACTTCGCTGTCGATTTTCTCAGATCAACAACAAAGGCTCTGCTTGACAACGGACTTACAGAGGGTACATTCATCAGTGCAAAGGATAAGAATGTCATAGTTATAGGCGGCGGCGATACAGGTAATGACTGTGTAGGCACATGTGTAAGACACGGTGCAAAAAGTGTAATGCAGCTTGAAATGATGCCTAAGCTGCCCGATACAAGAGCCGAAAATAACCCCTGGCCCGAATGGCCCCGTGTATGCAAGACTGATTACGGTCAGGAAGAAGCCGCTGCCGTTTACGGAAACGATCCCAGAGTTTATACAACAACTGTCAAAGAATTTATCCGTGACGAGAACGGCAAACTCAGTGCGGCAGTACTTGTAAAGCTTGGTGCTGAAAA